>JBBQPD010000110.1:0-11127 GCA_038331535.1 Gemmatales bacterium
AAACGGTTCCGGTCGCAACCGGCTATCGACTCAACCGCTTGGCAGAGAAGTCGTTCCGATCATAGGGTCACTGGACGCAGATATTTCGGTAGCAGCAATCGCGGCAGCGGGCCTTCCATGCGGTCGCCGCAGGGTAGACTCCTTTGCGGATCACCTCCAGAATATCGGCCAGGAGATGGCGTACTTCAAGGTAGTCCTCCTCGGTGTGGTGGAGTTCCACGATCCGATGCTTGGAACGGACGTAACAGAGGTAGCCGCGCCGCACGGGGACGCCGAACACTTCGCGTATAAGCAGGCCGTACAAGGCCGATTGCATTTTCTGATTATGGTAGACGGCGCGTGGTGCCTCGGCGAACTTGTAGTCGAACGGGGCCATCGTGCCGTCTTCCAGCGTCAGCACCTCGTCCACGCTGCCGCGCACGCCCAGGCCGACCGAGGCGAGAGGCACGTCAAACTGGCGGCGAACGACGCCCAGTTTCTTGCGAAGGTAGTTCGGATTGGTGTGCCGCCGCTCCTCGTGAACCAGGCGTCCCTTCTGCACCAGCGGTCGCTTCTCCTGACGCTCCGCCACGCCGAGGACGTACTCGAAGTAGGTGAAGCGCGGGCAGTACAAATGTTCCAACAAATGCGTCACCGTCAGCGGCACGGCGATCGGCTCAGTCGGCACGGTCGGCAGAGACAGAGAGTCCATCTTCTGATCTCCTGCGAGATACATGGGGAACGTCGCGGCACAGCCAACCGTAACCGTGGCTCACAGCACGACCGAGGGCGAAGCCGTCCGGCAGATCGACGTTTGTCAGGAGTTGCCCCCCAAAGCCGATCAGATCGACGCCTTTGTAGCGACACGGTTGGCTCCGGTCCGGATCGAAGGCGGCGTACAACCGTTCCGGAAACTCGACGCCGAATCCGCGCAGGCCGATGAGCAGGCCAGCGACTGCAAGGCGATCCAGTTCGGTCGCCTGCTCGGATGAGTTCAGCGACCGATATCGCTGGTAGTTCTCCTGGGATAAAGGCAGCCAAGGCGCGGCCAGGCGATAGCGCAGCAAGCGCGGCGCGGCGCGAATCTCGTGCCGGCGGAACGAACAGACAGCGTCGCGGACCGTGACGCAATCGGCGCCGATCCGCAGTCGCAATCCGCCCCATTCGACGCTCGTCAGGAAGCGCGCCCCCTCCCCCAGGCCGAGGAGGATCGGTCCCTCGCGGTCCCAGCGGTACTGCACCTGCGGGTAGCGGTAAACGACTCCGTCGCCCTCGTGTTGGTGAAACAGCGGATTCTCTGGGAAACAGGCCGCGACCGCGCCGCGCAGCAATCGTGGCTCGGGGCGCGGAACGACTTCCTCCTCCCAGTGCAATCGGACCGTGACGAAATCTACTGCTTTCATAGGATCATCCCCCACGAATCGACCTCGTCCCCGCCCCGCAGGACAAGACCGCGCTCCGCCGTGTAGTACCCCGGACGCAGCAGCCAGAACCATACGTCTTCGCTTGTCTTGTGCGCGGGAAATGGGTCGGCGTAGTCAGTGGGATCGAGATCGTCCCGTTGGTAGCTGTTGACCGTGTTCTCCGCGAGGCGACGCGCCAGCTTTTTCAACTCGTCGCGCCGCTTCCAGCGGTCGGGAACGCGACTCGCAGCTTCAAGGTCGGCGAGAAGCGACGGATCGCTTTCAAGGACGATGAAAGCGACCTGGGGCGGTTGCTTGCCGCGCAGTAACTTCTTCGCCGAATCGGTTCCTTCCCACCGAACCCAGGCTCGCGTGATGGCCTCTCCTGTGTCTTTCTTCGCGGCGAGTTGGGCGAAGTATTCGCGTGCCAGGGGATAGACCCGTTCTTCCTCGACGACGTCTCGCCCTGCGAGAACCTCTCGCGTTACCGGGAGAAGGATCTTGTCGGTATACACCATGTCCGCGAAGAAGCGATTCCTTTCGTCCGCCTGCAACGACACGATTTCCACCGTCCCGCGCTCGGCCCCGCCATTTCGATTGCAGCGTCCTGCGACCTGGATGAGACTGTCCAGCGGGGCGAAATCGCGGATCGCGAAATCCATGTCGATATCGACGCCCGCCTCGATACACTGCGTACTGACGACGAGGCACGGTTGTTTGTCCACGACGCACTTCTTGATGCGGTGGATCGCCGCGAGTCGGTCGCGTGGCGTAACGTCGGCACTCAGGAACTCCAGCGCCATCCCTGAAGGCAATTCTTCCACGAGAGCGTCGCGGACCGAGCGGGCGCTCCGGCGCGTGTTGAGCGTGATCAGGACGCGCTGCTTCGCCCAGCCTGCCAGACGCGACTTGCATTCGTCGATGAACGCTGACAGTTTCATCGGTGTTCGGTGCCGCAGAACGATCCGGTAGCGCGTCATCTGGGCAAAGAATTCGCCCGGCTTCTCGATCAATTCGCCTTCGCCCAGTTTGTTCAGGAAGCCGGGTTGTGTCGCCGACATCGCCAGGACGTGCGTCGTCCCGAGTTCGGTCAGTCCGTCGAGCGCCTGTCGCAGTGGATCCCACAAGATACAGGGCATCGCCTGCACTTCGTCGAGTACGATAACCGCGTCGGCGAGGTTGTGGAAGCGCATCTGGTGGCGCGACTTCGGCGACAGGAGCGCGAACAGGAATTGGTCGAAGGTCGTGAGGACCACGTCCGAGCGCCAGGTGTCGAGGAAGAAGTTCTGGCTCTGGTCCTCCAGATCGTCGTCGTACGTCCGATCGGACAGGCTGTGATAGGTGATCATTTCTCCCGCGTCGAAATGGCCGGCGAACAACTTCTGGTACTCGTTCACCGTCTGGTCGATGATGGCCAGGAATGGTAGTACGATCGGGACGAGCGGAAGTTGGCCTTCCTCCTGTCGAATGCGCTCGCGCAGCGTCAGCGCCCAACTGGCGGCCAGAAGCGTTTTGCCGGTGCCAGTCGGGAGCGTCATCGTTTGTACGCGCTTGTTGGCGACCCGATCCAGCCCAGCGAACAGTTCGCGCCGGGCCGCTGCACGCAGCGGATTGATCGTCTCGGCCGGTTTTTTCGCAAGGAACTCCTCGACGAGGATGGGAGGAAGGTGTGCCTGGCGCGGGGCCAGGTAACGCGACCGATCCACCGTCGGCACGGCAAGGAACGCTTTGTCAGCTTCAAGAAGGACCGAGAACGCGAGTTGACAGAGAAGGCGATAGGCAACGGCCTCCAGAATCGGAAGTTGGCGAAGAGCATCGAGCAACTCGTCTTGCAGATAGTCGCTCGCTTCGACGCAAAGTGCCAACCCGTCGAGACCACCCGGACGCGGCACGGCGAGCCCGATGGCCCGATCGAGGGCCGCCCAGTCCAGCGTGCGAATCTGCTGGTCGATCACGGCATCCATCGAACTCACTGCGCGGTCGAGTTCCTCCCCAGTCTTGAACTCGCTATGGTGCCCGGCCGCGATCAGGGCGACCGCCAGAGTACGACGCCACTCCCAGCCCACGGCTCGCGCATGGCGCAGAGTGCAGACAGTCGAGAGTGGCGTGTGCGCTTTGCTCTCGCGTCGCCCCTTGTACTTTGTCGGCGCGGCGATGTACGTCTGAAATGCGGCGCTCGCCTTGCCGGCGTCGTGTAGCGTCACGCCATCGTCGAACCACCGTTCCGCGTCGGCGGATTGGCGATGCAGAGTCTGGCTGTGGCGCCCCCAAATCGCGCGGGCAGCCGCGCGGATCTCGGCGAGATGCTCGGCCAGCGTCAGATGAGGATGAGATTGCAGTTCACTCATAGGAACACCACTACATCGGAGCCGCATTGCCACGCCTGCGACGTTTCCGCCGGGAACGGCTTGCCGTGGATTTCGAGCCAGTATGCGCGGTGCGAGAAGACCCGATCTTCCGTCGCGCCGTTCGGCATGCGCAGAAGCTGAAGTGTGGCGCCGTCCGCGCAAGCGGCAGGCGTGTTTACCTCCGCGGTGTCCTGGGGAGTGACCGTGACAACGCGATGCACCCCATCCGGAAGGGGGCACGCCTCCGTCACGACGACCTCCGTCAGGTCCGCAAGCATCTCGGAAAGTCCCATGCACGGGCCGAAGTGCCAGCGCCCCTCGCGCAGCCGGGCTACGAATTCGGCGTGGTAAGGCTGCGGCAGGTTCGCCCAGACGCGGTAGCGCGGCCGCCACAGCCATTCCTGCGGAAAGCGGAAGTTGCGCTGTTCGCTGCTTGTCCCCTTGTCCTTAGCCTTGACGGCGAAGGGCAGCAGAGCGGGCGGATCCCTGCGGACGTTTGTCTTGTGCCAGAACCGTATCGGGATTTCGCCGCCGACGGCCAGGCAGGCTTCAGCGAGGACGCACTGCGGCGCATCCTTCTCCAGCCCGAGAACCGCTCCGCACAGCCCAAGCAGGGCCGTGCGGGACGGGACGGGATAGGTTACGCCGTTGGCGTTGGCTTCGGCGCGCAGGAAGTGGCCGACCTTGGCCGAGAACGTGAACGCAACGACGTTCATGGCATTACCTCACCTGCGGTTTGTCCAGGTCCAGGTTCGCCACCGTCACGCCAGGCAACTCGAAGGCGGTCAGCGCCGGCGACAGTTCAACGTCCGGCGAGGCGCAGAACTCGACGCGGGCAATGCGCGGCGCTTGCCCCTTCAGGCGTTCTGCCAACTTCGACAGGTCAATCGTGTAGTCGTCCGGCGAAGACCACTCCTTTTCTTCCTGTTTGCCATTCCGCGAAGTCAGTTTGACATAGTCGCAGAGGTTGCCGAACTGGAACTCCTCGCCCGGCTTATACACGACGCTGACGAGCAGGCGCGGCACCTGCCCGCGCTTGGTGCGCGTGTTCCCAGCTGAGCGAATGCCGAACCACATCGCCTTCAGGAGTGTGTCGTAGTCGGCGTCGGTCAGGCGCGACCTCTTGGCGCTGTGTTGGTTGGCAATGCCGTTGAAGCCGACCAGGGCGTAGCGAAGGGCGTAGTAGGTGGTGAAGGTGCCCTGTGTCTTTGCCTCATCGCTGCCGAAAATGGACGTACCATTGATGTCCACTTCTTGAGCTTTGTGCTTGACCTCGCCGTGAGCGATCTGTACGGCGCCGGTGAGCGTCTTCGGTTCAGCGGTTGGCTCCCAGCCATCTTGCTTCTTGAACGCGAACGAACTGCCGAACAGTCGGGCGTCGATAAAGGCGTTGAGCAGAATGTCAACGAGTGCCGCGCCCTCGCAGCGGGATAGTTTCTTAGCCTGGAGATATCCCGCGATGCGTCCCGTCAGGTTTGTCGTCTTGCCCTCGATGGTATCGACGAGGATCTCCTGACCTTGCGACTTAAGGTAGTCGCGGACGAAGCGCTTAAGGCGCACATCGGTGACGTAGTGCGTCTTGTCGGGCAGGACGCGCGGTCGGTTCTCGTCCGGGTCGCCGTTGGGATTCCCCATCTTGATGTCGTAGAGGAACACGAACTCGCGCCGCGCGGTCAGGGTCGGGGCGTCACTCATTGGTCTTTCCTTCGTTTGCTCTTCTTGGAGGGCATGATCTTCGTGGCCAACGACTGGCCCAGGAGCAGGAAGTAACAGGTGTGCGTTTCGTCGAGATCGTTGCGCGTGCCGAGCTTGGTCCCGAGTTCGCCGAGTTCCGCGACGAGTTGGCGAACCTCCGGATTGCTCTCGGCCCGGTACAGCATCAGCTTCTCGCGAACCTTGACGTACAGTTCCGGCAGGTCTTCACCCGCGAGAGTGAGTCGTTTCAGCCAGGTCAGGGCGTTGCTGACGACGTTGACGTCGCGCGCTGCCTGGACCTGGAGCAACTTGCCGTAGAGGGCGCCGAGGATGAAGGCGAACGCCTCGCGCGGTCCATCGATCCCCGACTCGGGACCGAAGTACGGTTGGAGCGCCACGCAGGTGGTTTGGTGTCGCTTGTAGGGTTCGGACATAGGCATGACTCCAATGAGTCTCAGGTAGTGCAGGAACCGGGCGAGTTGACGAACCCAGCCTGCGGTCGTCAGGAATGTCCCGCCGTCTTTCTTGACCCCTTCGTGCAACAGCCCCCACGCGCTGCCGGAGTCGCACACGTCCGCGAAGTGCCACTGAGCGGTTTCGTGGACTTCGTCGAAAAAACGCTCCGGCAGGGGGCTCTTGTGATAAATCGCATCGGCCAAGTCACGCCGTAGATCGAAGAGGCGCCGACTCTCGTTGCTGTTCTGCGCCGCCTTGCCACCAGGCCGCCGCAGCAGCGCCTTGAGGATCGTCAGCGGAAGGTTGTACTCGAAGTCGTCCAGGTGCGCTTCGGGGAACACGGGGGATTTCAGGGCGGTAATCGTTCGGTTGAGCTTTGCAAGTTCTTGCAGGCGACTCGGCAGCACATTCGTGATGACACCACGAATGTCGTCGATACGCTGGCCGAATTCAGCCCACAAGATTGTGAGCGTGGCGACCGCCTTCTCTTCCCCAAGGATGTTCAGCAGCTGTTTCTCGTGGACGATGATCGAGTTATTGGTTTGCTCAAGTTCGGTAAGCCACGCCCGCAACCGCTGACCGAACTTCTTTCGCAGGGGCGGGTCGAAGCGCAGCGACGGAATGACGAGAGCGTTGTACCCCGCAACGGTCATCCGGTAGTCGGCTGCGACGTGTTTACAGTAGACGTAGAGCAAGTCGGCGCAGGCGACACAAAGCCCGAAGCCTTTCCACGCCGCTGCTGGATCGAGGCCGGGAAACGCACCGTCGCGGTCGAGGTTGGCGAGGTTTATCCCCGCCCCGTTCGGGGCTTTGGGGTAAACCGTGACAGGATGACTACCGCACAGGGAACACGTCTTCCCTTCGCAGGCCGGGATCGCGCCCGTCGCGTACTTCGTTGCTGCCAACACGCCTTGAAGGTAATCGACGTACTCCGGCACCTCGCCCGGCAGTCGTCCCTGCTCGTCCCGAAAGGCGAGCAGAACGGTTCGCTTTTCGTCAATGAGACTGATCGCGGCCTGGTAGGCTCCGCCGGACGCCGCCTTGACCTCGTCGCCGATCTTGATCCGCGGACGAAGGAAACAGGCGTGGGCGGCCTGGAAATACGGACTCCAACGGTCTCCCGCGGCGCTGATCTCCTTAAACTCCTTGAGCGTCGTCAACTGCACCTTGAGGCTCGGGCCGGCTTCCTTCGCTTTCGACGGCGCTGTTCGTTTGATGACGGGGCCGAGCGCCGCCGCCTGCGGCCCGCTCGCTTGGTTGAACGGCAGCCCGGCCGCGTCGCGCGACTGCATCTCGTGTGGTTCGAGGATTGCCAGGTCTTCCAAACCCGGATCGGCTCGCAAGGTGTAGTAGCGCTGCTTGTCCTTGCCGCCTTCCTGCTCGACATCCTCGACGAGCATGGGGAAGAGTCGCCCGAGATCCTGCTTCCGCAAGCAGCGGTACCATGCCTCTGGATCGGGAGTAACGCCGTTGTCGAGCCGAATCCACAGCGAATCGAGGGCAAGTTGTCGCATTGCGTCGAGCATGATGAACTCCTCTTCAGATCACCTTCGTCAGCACCTCATCCGCTACCAGCGCTCGATCAAACCCCTGGCCGACGATCCGCACCCGGTCGAAATCTGGCCGACACATTGGAAAGATGTACACTGAATCAGTCTCCAACACCATCCCCACCGGCATCACCGGCGGTACCGGCTTGAGCGCCGCGCCGTTCACGAACATGACCTTGACGTGGCCGGCGAAGCCGCCGCAACAGAAGCACCAGCCGTCGCCGACGCCATAGTACGACATGCCCCACTTCACGGAGCGCTGCAGGCCGATAAGCGTTTTGGCCGCCAGGGCATCGACGCTTTCGGCGATGCCGCGCTGCGGCTGCGGCAGGCTGGCGATGTAGGCGAAGACCGGCTTGTCGCCGACCGCTGCCTTCGCGGGGCTTGCCCTGCCGGTCATGGCTTCCGGCAGCGTCGTGGCGACTTTGCCTTGTGCCGCCGTGCGCTTGGCCGGTTTCCGGACTGTGGGTTTAGAAGTTTTGCGTGTCTTGCGGGCGGCCATAATGGTCTCCTGTACCTCGGAATGATTTCGCCGTGCTCCTTGTTCAATAGCACGAAGCCATAACTTGTCGCCACAGAGGGCGTCAAGGTCGTTGACCTTCGAAGGCAAGAGCGGCGCTCGCGCTGAGCATCGCGCGCGCAACTCACGTTCGTCGATCCCCACTGAGTGCCACGCGTCCGATGACGACGTTTGTCGGCCTAACGAACGGATGCAGTTGACCGGGCCGGCATGAAGGCTTTCCGTGTGCTGCTGTCTCGCCAGCCGGCCCGGCAACTGATCCGAGCGTTCGGCTCACTCCTGAAAAATAGCTGCGTCCCGTTTGTTTTCCCCCGTGCTGAAACTCCACGAGGGCCGGTGTATAATTACCGGAAAGGAGTCCCCCGATGCCGCTTCACGACCACTTCCGTTCGCCGGTAAACGATACGCACTCCTGGGACGAAGTCCACGGCGGTTGGCCGATGGAGATCGTCCGAGACTTGACCACCATCCTGCCGGCCGGATTCCGAGCCGCGCCAAAGGTCCATCTCGGCTCGCCCTTTGAAGTGGATGTTAGCACCTACGACCTTGACTCCCGCAACCCCGACTCTGCAACCGCTGACGCTGGCACTGCAACACTGAGCGCGCTGGCCCCAACCCTCACCGTTGAAGCCGACCTTACGGAACAGGACGAGTACGAGGTGCGCATCTACGACGTCAACCGCGGCCGGCAACTGGTTGCCGCCCTCGAGATCGTCAGTCCCTCGAACAAGGACCGGCCCGAAGCCCGTGAGGTCTTCGTCGGCAAGGTGGCATCCTTGCTTCAACAGGGCGTGAGCGTGTCCCTGGTCGATCTGGTCAGCGTCCGGCAGGCAAACTTGTACGCCGAACTGCTGACGTTGCTCGGGCGGAGCGATCCCGCCCTCGCCCCCACCTTGCCGCACCTGTATGCCGTGACGCTCCGCTCCCGCAAGCCGCCGAAACGCCGCCCACTGCTCGATGCGTGGTTCTATCCGATGACCGTCGGCCAACCGCTACCCACGCTCCCGATCTGGCTATCCCCGGACCTCCGTGTGATGCTCCCGCTCGAAAACAGCTACCAGGAGACCTGCCGGATCCTCGGCATCGCGTGACCAGCCACCGCTGCCCGCTACTACCTGGAGTACACTCTCCGGCCACGCGGTCGTCCCCGGAAACCTTGCGATTACGGACCTTCGGACTAAAAAGAGAAAATGGGGACGCTTTCGGAGAGAAAATGGGGACGCTTTCGGCAAGAGAAAATGGGGACGCTTTCGGCAAGCTCTTGCGATTACGGACCTTCGGACTAAAATACACCCCAGCACCCGCGCCACCGTGAGTCCACCATGCCACGCAAACCGCGCTCGCTGCAGTTGACCGACGCCGGTTATCACCTCCTCAGCCGCGGGCACAACCGCGAAACGCTCTTTGGCGATGCCGACGATTGCCAGTGTTTCCTTACCTTGCTGGCCCGCTATCGGCAACGCTTTCCGTTCCAGCTGTTCCACTATTGCTTGATGACCAACCATTTCCATCTGCTCCTGCGGCTCGAGGAACCGCGGCGTCTGTCGGCGCTCATGGCTGGTCTCTTGCTGGCCTACGTCCGCTACTTCAACCGGCGTTACCGCTTTGTCGGCCATCTGTTCCAGGGACGCTTCAAGAGTCCGATTGTGCAACGCGAGACCTACTGGCTCAGCTGCGGTCGCTACATCGAACGTAATCCTCTGGAAGCAGGTCTGGTAGTCGAGCCGTGGACCTATCGCTGGTCGAGTTGCCGCGTTTATGCTCTGGGCGCGAGCGATCCGTTGGTGTCGATCGATCCGTCCTATGAGGAGTTGAGTCCCGATCCGGTCAGGCGTCAGGAATTGTGGCGTGCGTTTCTGCTGGGCGAAGACGAACGCGAGGCAGCCATCCGCCGTGGCGACTGGGCGTTGGGAGACGCGGTCTTCCAGAAGCGCATCGCCGCGGTGCTGGGTCGCCCGCTGCCGCGCCAACGCGGCCGTCCGCGCAAGGGGACGGGACAGGCGGGAGTGGGAGAATTTTGACGCAATGGCATGATGTTAATGGAGTTATCAAAAGCGTCCCCATTTGTGCATTTGTGCATGTTCGTCGCGCTCAGCCATCTCGGCCTGCGCGCGCCGGACGCCGAGGCGCTCGACGCGGTCTGCTGCCGCCTGGAAGCCGGCGGTCTGCCGACCCAGTGTCAGGAAGGAACCGTCTCTGGATGCATGAGGGGGTCCGTTGTTCCCTCGCTGGCGCGTCGGGCTAACGCCGAGTGCCGCCGAGGGCTTTTGTCCGCTAGCCCTAAGCCGCCAGCGGCGAGAAACGTATCCACCAGTACGCGACCGGTGCGGCGAAGATCACCGCGTCGATCACGTCCAACACGCCGCCGAAGCCGGGGACCACGGCCGACGCGTCCTTGCGCTGGCAGTCGCGCTTGATGAGCGACTCGGCCAGATCGCCCAACACGCCGACGCCGCCGACGACCAGGCCGAAGCCGAGCGCCGAGAGATCGCAGCTTAGCACCGGCCAGCCGCGGTTGATGCCGAACGCGACCAGCGCCGCTGTCACAAGTCCCCCACCTAGCCCCTCCCACGTCTTCTTCGGACTCAGCACCGGCGCCATCTTGTGGCGGCCAAAGGCGCGGCCGGTGAAGTACGCTCCAATGTCGCAGCACTTCGGCACGAAGATGCACAGCGCGAGCGCGGGGGCGCCATTCGGGAGCCAGCGAACTTGTGCCAGGAAACTCGGCAAAATGCCCAGATAGGCGACGATCCAGAGCGTCAGTGCGATGCGCACCACCGACCCGCCCGGTTCGCGGAACGTCGCCATTTCGGTGAGAAACGCGATCGGGATAACGGCGGCGAACGCGGTGAGGAGGTGAAGCCAGAGGTTGCCGCCGGCGCCGAAGTGGGCCGGCCAGTTCGCGATGACCACCGCGACCACGCCGGAGAGGCAAACACAGAGAGACGGGTTATACGCAGGGGCAAGGAGGTTTCGAAGCTCGATGGTGCCGAGGACGCCAATCGCGAGGAAGAAGCCGAAGAGGATCGGATAATAGGGCGCAAATCGCTCGTCGAGAAAGAGCATGCCGAGGGTCAGGGCGATCAGGATCGCCCCCATCCACAGACGTGTTCGCAGCATCGACAACGACCTCACGAGAAAACGGACAACGAGCCGCGACCGTCAGGGAGCGCCCC
>JBBQPD010000111.1:0-11089 GCA_038331535.1 Gemmatales bacterium
TGTTGGCTTCCGCGGGGATCGAAGCCAGTTCCTCCGGCGTGTAGCCGAACGCCTCGGCAACGGCACGCACGCCCGCGTGATCGCCCGACAGACCGCTCGCGGCGACGGAGCCATACTGCGCCCGCACCGCCTGTTCGATCACCTGGGACATGACGATCTCCATTTTTTTTCACCACAGAGGCACAGAGACACAGAGAAAGCGAGGGCATTGGCATTGCGCATGTGCGTTCTCTGTGTCTCTGTGCCTCTGTGGTGAAGAACGAAGTTATAGCGTTTGCAGCAGCTCCCGGACTTTGGTCTCAATCAGCGTTCGCACCTCGCGGAACTTATCCGGCGGCAGCTCGCGCGGGTCGGGTATCTGCCAGTCGAGCCGCTGTCGTGCTTTGAGGGATGGGCACTGATCGCCGCAGCCCATCGTCACGGCCACGTCGAAATCGACATCTGCCAGGTCCGGCAATCCCTTGGAGTGGTGCGCCGTCAGGTCGTAGCCGAGTTCCTTCATGGCCTCGATCGCCTTCGGGTTCACCTTGCCCGACGGGCGCGAGCCGGCGCTGTACGCCGACACCTTGCCGGTTCCGTGCATGCGGGCGAATGCCTCGGCCATCTGGCTGCGGTTGGAGTTCTCGACGCACACGAAGACGACGTTCTTCAGGACTTGAGTGGTCACAAACAAGCTTCCTCTTGAGGCGAGGCAAGCCGGGCCGTCACGCTGCTGATGCTCACCTCGTCCATCAGGCACCAGCCCTGCTCCAACAGGCCTTTCACGCAGATATCCACCAGGCGGTAGATGATGCTGGTGCCTTCCCGGCGCGTGGTGAGGATGCCCAGGTCCGAAAGACGCTGGAGTTGATTGGAGACGGCTTGCGGCTTCATTCCCACGGACGCCGCCAGGTCGGAGACGCACAGTTCATTGGTTCTCACCAGGGCGTGCAGAAGCCGTAGGCGGGTATCGTTGGCGAGCACTTTGAAGACCGCCGCCAGTCCGCCCGCCTGAATGGGCGTCAGGAGTGGCTGATCCTTTAATGATCGTTGTCCTCGACAAACGCCCACAGTGTCGGTAGGTATCATCTTTACTCCTTTAATCAACTATTACATTATCAAGTGGAATAGTTGAGGTCAAGTAAAGTTTGGTCGGCGTCTGCGCCTGTGTTCGAGCCAGACAACCCAAGCTGCCTAATCTGCGCATCCAGAGCAGAAGGATAAGTACATCGCACTTCTCGTTTCCCAGGAGGGTGAGAAAAAATGTGCCCAATCGAGGACTTCAAGTGTTCGATTTCGCCAAGCGGAGATCCCTTCCTCAGCACGAAACAAGCCCGTTCTGAACTCGTCCGCCAAGAATGGAATCATTTCCAGCGCAACTTCACTTATTTGTCTCGCCGGAAGTCAAATTCTCCTAATTGTCCGGTCTACGGAACGCTACTTGCTTGAATCAAACGACGACAGCAAGGCTTCCAAACGTGGCTGAGCCAAGCCGTCGTGATCCGAGAAAGCTGAGACCGTCGGGTCACTCAAAATTCAACACGGAGGGTTGACTATGCTGGTACTGACGCGCAAGCCGGGACAGCGGTTGATGATCGGCGAGGACGTCGTGGTGACCGTCCTGAGTGTCCGCAATGGACAGATTCGCATCGGGATTGAGGCGCCGCGATCGGTGTCGATCCGGAGAGAAGAGCTGGAAGCGTTGCCCGCGGCGTTCGAAGAGCCGGAACTGGTCGCAGCCGGCGATAAATCGCAGTGGCACTGAAGCGTTCGACCGCCAAACGTAATCGAAACCAGCCCGGCGCTGAATCGCTCGGGCTGATTTTGTTTACGGTTCGCGCGTTCTCGCCTTGTGGGGGGCGCAGACAGTCGCGACAAGGATACCGGCTTTACCGAGTTTACCTGAGTGCCGGTGCCTCAGCTTCACTTTATGTACTCTTCCTTCTTCCGCGCCCTGCCAACCTGGTCGATTCATCTGCTGGGCAGTGTTGCCCCGTGTGATCCTCGATTGCCTCAATGCCGTCCCTGTCGCGGACAGGGCCAGGATGAAACGGCGAGGCAGGGCTTCTCACCTCGAAACTTCAAGGAAGAAGAACCATGGCCCGCAGACGATTCCTGCTGTCTCTCGGCTCGGCCCTCGTCGGCGCCGGCCTCGTAGTCGGCCAATCGCCCAGCTTGCCGCCGGAGCCGATCCCATCCGCCCCCGTACCGGAGCTGTCCATCCCGGATCCCGCTCCTCCCGCTGAACCCATCAAGGCGCCCGCCGAACCGATCCCGACGACGCCCACTCCGAGCCCTTCCGTACCGCCCGCAAGTCTGCCGGGGACTCCGATCCTGTCGGTCGACGATGCCGTCCCTGCCGCGGCGCCGCGCCTGACCCTTGAGGCCGACTACCTGTTGTGGTGGCTCAAGGCAGCCCCGACGCCGCCGCTCATTACCTCCTCGACCGACCCGGCCGACTCTGGCATCATCGGCAACCGGACGACGACGGTGCTGTTCGGCGGCCGCGACACGCAATACGGCGTGGACTCCGGCCTGCGCCTGTTCCTCGACTATCGCCTCAACGATGTCTGGAGCGTGCAGCTCGGCGGTTTCCTGATGGAGCAGCAGGCCCGCGGTTTGACCGCTGCTTCCGACGCCAACGGCAGCCCGGCCGTCGCCATCCCGTTCATCGACTCCTTCGACGGCCGCGCGCAGTCCAGCATCCTGGCTGTCGAGGGCGCCCTGGCCGGCAGCGCCTCGGTCCGCATCGATAATCGCCTCTGGGGACTGGAAGCCAACGCTTCGGGACTGACCTATGACTGCGGCGATTTGCGGGTCAATCTTCTCGGCGGCTTCCGCCATGTGAACTTGCAGGAACGGCTGACCCTGAACACGACATCCACTCTCCTCTTCACGCCAGGAATCTTCGACGGCAACTTCGTCAATCCGGGCACGACCATCACCGGCTTTGACGATTTCGGCACGAGCAACCAGTTTTACGGCGGCCAGCTCGGTTTCGACGCCGAATGGCACCGCGGCGCCTTCTTCGTTGGCGCCTTCACCAAGGTCGGTCTGGGCTTCACGCACGAACGGTCCAACATCACCGGCAACAGCCGTGCCCTGCAGCCAGGCGGCCCGAACCTCGTCGCCGTCGGCGACGTTCTGGCCGCGTCGAGCAACGTCGGCACTCTTCGAGACGACCGCTTTTCGGTCGTGCCCGAGGTCGGCATCAACGTCGGCCTACAGCTGAACGATCACCTCCGCGTCCATGCGGGCTATCAGTTCCTGTACTGGAGCGACGTGCTGCGTGCCGGCGACCAGATCGACCGCCAGGTGAACGTCAACCTGATTCCGACACAGAACCTCGGCTTTAACTTTGGTCCGCAAGTGCCCTCTCCTGGCCTGCGCCACACCGATTTCTGGGCGCAGGGCCTGAACTTCGGCCTGAAGCTCGGCTGGTGAGCGCAGCGGATTTCCGCAACACGGCGACGCCGTTCCATCCCCTCGCGGTGGCACGGCGTCGCCGTAGCGCCGGTGTTGCGGCCTGAAGGGCCGCTTCCGTCAGCCCAGGCCGCGGGCCTGGGCGAAGATCTGTGCTTGTTTCGCGCAACGCCAGTAACTTCCTCACCCCATTCTTCCCAGGCGGCCGCGGTTGCCCTCTCCGCGATCTCTTCCGGCGATTCATCAAATTCCGGTTCTACCTTCCCTACCGATTGAACCGGCGCTGGTCCATTTGACGATGACTTCCAACAGACTCGCTTTGCAAATTACTCCGGGAACGCGCGCACGGATGCCGCGTTCCCTTGCCGAGATGATACCTCTCCCCGACAAAGGAGTGTCGCGATGAATTGGATCGGACGCCTGAGCGCCCTGGGTTGCCTTGCCCTATCGGTTAACACTGCGGTTGCCCAATTTTCGCAACCCCATTGCGCCACGCCGCCGCTTTACCTGCCGCCCGGCTGCCCGACTCCGGTGGTGCCGGGGACGAATCCGGACGGTACGCCGCGAACGGTTCCCGATCCGATGGCCCCGGCCGCCCAGCCGAGTGCGGCAGGCGACGCCTTTGCCCAGGCGCCCGAAGGCGGCACGCAGCCCGCCGCGAGCTTCAACCCGGCGATGTTCGGCGATCTCCTCGGCGTCCAGGGCCGGCGAGTCATCTTCATTCCGCGCGGAGTCACGCCGCCGCCCGGGTCCAAAATCGTCGACGGCAATCGCATCGCCGTTCTCGCCCCGGTACCGAACCACGCCGCGTTCAAAGTCACCGAGGAGGAAAGTCCGCGGCCGACGAACCGCGTCTACTTCAACTACAACTTCTACAACGACGTGACTCGACTGACGCCCGGCGTCGGCGCCTCGGATTTGCACCGCGAAACGCTCGGCTTCGAGAAGACGCTGTTCGGCGGCGACGCCTCCTTCGGCCTGCGCCTGCCGTTCCAGCAGCTGGTCGGCGACAGCCAGGTACAAGACTACCAGGTCGCCGACATGAGCCTGATCTTCAAGTACGCCCTGGTGAACGACCGATGCACCGGCGACGTATTATCCACGGGCCTGGTGCTGACGCTGCCGACGGGCAAGGCCGTGGAAGTCGCCGGCGAATCGCCGCTGAACGCGACACTCTTCCAGCCATTCGTGGGCTATATCGTCAACTTCGACGACTGGTTCATCCAGGGCTTCTCGTCGCTGTCGGTGCCGACGGACTCCCGCGATGTGACGCTGTTCTTCAACAGCGTGAGCGCCGGCTACTGGCTGTACCGCAGCAACGAGTCGAACGCCACGCTGCGCGGCATCGTGCCGGCGGTCGAATTGCACCTGAACACGCCGCTGAATCATCGCGGCCTGAGAGAAGCTGACCCGATCAGTTATCCCGATTCGCTGAACGGGACGCTGGGCGCCCATTTCCTGTTCAGCCGGGCGACGGTGGGTCTCGCCCTCGGTACGCCATTGATCGGACCGCGGCCGTATGACGTGGAGGTGACGGCGAATCTAAGCTTCCAGTGGTAAGCGGTGTTTAGGGCTACCGGACAAAACCTCGGAGCGCGGGCGTCCCGCCCGCCACTCAGCGGCCAGGATGGCCGCACTCCGAGGTTTTGTCCGCGCGCCATTCGGGAGTTGCGGCCTCAAATGAACTGGTACGCGAAGATGCCGATGGTGAGGGCCGTGACCCCGGCGGCGGTCGCGAGCGCCCACAGGATGCTCTTCTGACGAACGGCGAGACCGAACGTGGCGATCGTCACGCCGGCCTGGGCCGCCAGCATGCCGTAGAGAAAGTAGATGCTGCGCTCGCGGTGCTGGTCGGAAGTCAGCGACGATTTACGGACCTGCAATTCATACAGCCCCGCAATCTCTTGATTGAACCGCGCCTCGCGCTCGTAACGGCGGACGTCGTAATCGCAGCGCGCCGCCTTGAAGCGCTGGGAAACAAGACGGACGTCGGCTGCCAGACGGCTGACGGCAACCTGAAGGGCGCCCGCCGCCTTGCGAACGTCGCCCAGCTTGGGATCGTCCGTCGAAAGATCGTTTACCGCGGCCTCAACGTCTTCCCCGGCCGCTTGTACCGGACGGAACAGCGCCTCCTGATCCTGCAATGCCTGGTCCACTTCGCGAACCGTCTGAGTGGCCGGGTCTGTGGCCTTCTCGAATCTCGCGGCCTTCGCCTCGCCGGTGTCGATGGCCAGCCGAATCTTCTTGTCGTCCAACTTCCTCAGTTTCTGGTTGATGTCGCCTTCCGGCTTCTCTTCGCGGATCATGTTGAGAACTTCGAGAACTTCCGGGTCGAGAATCGCGTCCACTGCCTCGCGCGGCCGCTCGTTGGCTTCGTCCGCGGGCACCGGCAGATTGGTCGAGGTGAGATAAATCAACCCGTCCGTTGTCGTGTTGCCGGAAGACAGAGCCTTGGCGAGCGCCGTCTGGGATTCGCGCGCTTGCCTGACCGCCTTGCGCACTTCGCTCTGATACTTCTCGACCCCCTTTTTCAGCGCGTCGAGGTCGGGATTGTCGGCCGTGGTGTCTTTCTGGGCCGCCGCCACGGTCTGGAGCAGTGTGCCAGCCTCCGCCTCGGTGCGTTCGAGTGCTTTCGGCATCCGCCTGGCAACGGACAGCGCCCCCGCTTCACGGAAAGCGCCGCGCTCGGCGAACATCTGCTGAATAGTGCCGCGCACGCGCTTGGCCTGGAAAAAAGCCCACTGATTACCCGACTTGGATTGATTCTGGGCGGAGATCGAGCGGTGATACTGAGCCTGCGTCATCTCGCCGGACGAGCGGCTGGCGAGCAAGGTGCCGAGGACCGTCAGCAAAATGGGTGTCGCCGTCAGGACGGTGTCCCAGAGGCGTTTGCGGGGTTGAACTTCATCTTTCGGTGGGGCGGGGTCCGCAGACATGGCGACGATCCTCGGGTGGTGGAGAAGGGAGCCGCTCTCGCGATGGAATATCCTACGGAGGAACGTAGACGAGTCTTGGATGCGGTGCAAAGAAAAAGCAGTCGCAACTCTGGAATCGGCCTGTCATCGGCAACTCGGGGACAGCTACAATACGCTGAAAGCGTTCGGGAAAAATGACCGGTGATGAGGAACGGTCCGCCGAGCAAGCTGCAACAAGGAGTCGGCGTGTTCGGCTGACAGCTGACAGCTATCAGCTAACAGCTTTCAGCCAAACCAACATCTCCACAATTGTCGCACCATTTAGAGATCATGACCGCATGGAGATCAACGCTACACTCACGATTCCCGACGACGAGCTGCTCTTCACGTTCGCTCGCTCCGGTGGGCCGGGCGGACAGAACGTCAACAAGGTCGCCAGCAAGGCGATCCTGCACTGGAATCTTCTGTCGAACAGCACTCTTCCCGTTGACGTCAAGCTGCGGTTGCGCACCCAGGAAGCGAACCGTATCACGACCGAAGGCGAGATGGTGATCCAGGGCCAGCGCTTCCGCGATCAGGGCAAGAACATCGAGGACTGTCTCTCCAAACTCCGCGAGATGGTGCTGCGCGCCCTGTACGTGCCGCGACCGCGCCGGCCGACGAAGCCGTCCAAAGGGTCGAAGCAGCGCCGTCTCGCAGGCAAAAAGCAGCAGTCGCAGCGCAAGGCCAATCGCCGCAGTCCTTCGTCAGAAGACTAACGCCGCTTGCGGCTTAGCGGTCCCTGCCCCGCGAAGCCGTAAGCGGCGACTCGATCATTTTTTCCTCGAACTTTTTCTTGACACGGTCGTGAGAACCGGTACACTTAGATTGAGATTCAATCTCAACAAGGTCGAGTCTCTCCCACCTACCGGACTCCCGCCATGAGCTGCGATCTTCTCCTACCCCTTGAAATGATGCGAACCGGCGAATGGGCCGACGTCGCCGAGGTCAGCGGCGAACCCGGTTGGGTTTGCCGCATGGCCGAGCTGGGCGTGCGCGAGGGCTGCCGGGTGCAGATGGTCCAGGCGGGTTGCCCCTGTCTGCTCGAAGTCGGCGGCTGCCGGCTATCGCTGCGGGGCGAATGTTACATGCAGATCATGGTCCGCCCCATCGCCAGTTGAGGCGGCGCCGATGCTCCCGCTCGATCAACTCGCCGCCGGCCAGCGCGGGCGGATCGTGGCCCTCCAGGGCGACGACTCGCTGGTGCAACGCCTCATGGAGATGGGCCTGCTCGAAGGCGACGAGATTGAAGTCGTCGGCTACGCTCCGCTCGGCGACCCGCTGGAGATTCGCCTGGCCGATTATCGCCTCAGCCTGCGGCGCAGCGAAGCCGCCCGCATTGTCGTGACACTCATTTCCTGAAACGTCCCTCGAAAGCCGCGTGCCATGATCTCTCCTCCCGAAGTCGTCCACGAGACTGGCCGACCGACCGCTTCACCGAAGAAGTTGACCGCCGCTTTCGTCGGCAACCCCAACACCGGCAAGACGACCCTGTTCAACGCCCTCTCCGGCCTGCGCCAGCGTACTGGTAACTACCCCGGCGTCACCGTCGAAACCAAGAAGGGTTCAATGACCTGCGGCGGCCAACCGTTCGAGCTGATCGACCTGCCGGGCACCTACAGTCTGGCGCCGCGCAGCCCCGACGAGATGGTCGCCGTGGACGTGATCCTCGGCCGCCAGGAAGGTGAGGCCCGGCCGGACGTGGTCGTCTCCATCGTGGACGCCTCCAATCTCGACCGCAACCTGTACCTGACCAGCCAGGTGATGGAGCTGGGCGTACCGGTCGTCGTCGCCCTGAACATGCTCGACGTGGCGGCGGGGCAGGGACTACGCATCGATGTTGAGAAGCTGTCGCAATCTCTGGGCGTCCCCGTCGTGCCGATTCAGGCGAACAAGAAGATCGGCCTCGATCGGCTGCGCGACGCCATCGCCAGGAGTGCGGAGTGCGGAGTGCGGAGTGCGGAGTGTGGGGCGCGCTTTCCCGAAGCGTTTCAGGGCGAAGTGAACGCGCTGCATCAGGCGCTCGGCGACGACGTGCCGCTCTTTCTGGTGCGCCGACTGCTGCTCGACGTGGGCGGCCACACCGAAAAACGGCTCTTCGAGCGCTTCGGCGACCGGGTTCGGGATATGGTGGTTGACGCCCGCGCGCGGCTCAGCAAGGACGGTAGCGCGGTGCCAGGAGTCGAGGCCAAGACACGTTACGGCTGGATTCGCCACATCACCGCCGGTTGCGTCGAACGTCCCAAGGTTCGTCCCGTCACCTGGACCGACAGGCTCGACCGTGTGCTGACGCACAAGGTCTGGGGCACGCTCGTGTTCCTCGTGGTGATGTTCATCGTCTTTCAGGCCATTTTCACCGGGGCGAAACCGCTCATGAAGTGGATCGGCGCCGGGAAAGACTCGCTGGCGGAACTGCTGCGCGAGCATCTTCCCGCCGGGCCGTTCACGAGCCTGCTGCTGGACGGCGTTCTGGAGGGAGTCGGCAGCGTCCTCGTCTTCCTGCCGCAAATCCTCATCCTGTTCGGCTTCATCGCCATCCTCGAAGACTGCGGCTACATGGCCCGCGCCGCTTTCCTGATGGACAAGCTGATGAGCCGTTGCGGCCTGAGCGGCAAGTCGTTTATTCCGATGCTCTCCTCCGTGGCCTGCGCCGTGCCGGGCATCATGGCGACGCGTGTCATCGAAAATCGGCGTGACCGTCTCGCCACCATTCTCGTCGCGCCGCTCATGAGTTGTTCGGCGCGCCTGCCCGTCTACGTGCTGTTGATCGGCGCGTTCCTGACCAACGGCTTACCGTGGTGGGTGCCGGGCCTGACGATGTTCGCCATGTACTCCATCGGCATCATCGTCGCCCCGCTGGTCGCGCTCGCCCTGAAACGCACGCTGCTGCGCGGCGAGACGCCAGCCTTCGTCATGGAGATGCCGCTCTACAAGCGTCCGGAGTTGAAGACAGTCTGTCGGCGCGTCTACGATAGCGGCTGGGCCTTCGTCCGCCGGGCCGGCACCGTCATCCTGGCGACGATGGTACTGGTGTGGGGCTTGCTCTACTTCCCGTACAAGGATGCCGAAGGGCGCAAGTACGAGGAGCGCATCGCCGAGTTGAGCGCTCCGGTCGCGGGGGAACAGAAGGAATTGCGCAAGAAGGAAGAGTCGATCGAGGCGGAGCGGAAGGAGATCAAGAAGCTCAAGCGGCAAGAGGCCCGCGCCGCCGAGGGCGAGAAAGCGGCGAGCCGACAACGGCGCGAGGAGCTGGAAACGAAGCTCGCTCCGGTGGTAGGCGAGATCGAAGAGCTGGAAAAAGTCGTCAAACCGGCGGAGGAGAAGGTCCACGAGATCGAGGCCGACTGGAAGCGCGACAGCATCCTCGGCCGGCTGGGGCGGGCGATCGAGCCGGCCGTGAAGCCGCTCGGCTGGGACTGGCGCGTTGCCGTCGCTACCCTGGCGAGCTTCCCGGCGCGCGAAGTGGTCGTCGGCACGCTCGGCATCATCTACCAGGTAGGCAAGGTCGATTCCGAGGACATTCTCGATGAGGACGATGTTCCCGCGACCGACCTGGGTGGCAAGCTCATCGCGGCCAAGTGGGACGGCACGGAGCGCAAGGTGTTCACGGTGCCGGCGGCGCTGTCGCTGATGGTGTTCTTCGCCCTGTGCTGCCAGTGCGGCTCGACGCTGGCGGTGATCCGCCGCGAGACGCGCAGCTGGCGCTGGCCGGCGTTCACGTTCGCGTACATGACGGTGCTGGCCTACGTCGCGGCGCTGATAACTTATCAGGTGGGGACGTTAATCAGCTGAATTGCCGCTTGCGGCTTAGCGGCAGCCCCCGCTAAGCCGCAAGCGGCGTTCGCGGAGTTCTACCACGATGGACTGGCAACTCTCGTTGGCCGTGTTGACCGTTAGCGTCTCGGCCATCTACGTCGGCCGCCAGACCTGGCGATCCTGGTTCGCGAATAAAAGCGGCGGCTGTGGCGCCGGCTGCTGCGGCAAACCTCCGGCGAAACCCGGCGTCTCGTCGCCCCGTATCATTCCGGTAGAGGAGCTGACGTTGCGCATCCGCGCGCGCTCCTGACCGGGAGGGCCGTGTCATGCCACCCGCCGAGGCCGCCTCCGAATTGATTCGCCGCTGCCGCCAGGGCGAAGCGCCCGCGCGAGAACAACTCTTCGATCGTTATCGCCACTATCTGCAAGTGCTGGCCCGCGCCCAGCTCGGCCGCCACCTGCGCACCAAGTGCGATCCGTCCGACATCGTGCAACAGACTCTTCTCGAAGCTCACCGCGATTTCGGCGAGTTCCAGGGCTGCCGCGAGGCCGAGCTGCTCGCCTGGCTGCGGCGTATCCTGGCGCACAACCTGTTCAATGAAGCCCGCCATTTCGCCGCCCAGCAGCGCGACGCGGCCCGCGAAGTGTCGCTGGAGCAGATGCGCGCCGGGGTCGATCAGTCGTCGCTGGCTCTCGGCAACTGCCTCGCCGCCGGTGGTCCGTCGCCATCGCACGCCGCCGCCGAGCGCGAGTCGGCGGTGCGCCTCGCCGACGCCCTGTCGCGTATGCCGTCGGACTACCAGACGGTGTTGCTGCTGCGCGTCTTCGAGGAGCTGCCGGCCGAGGAGGTCGCGCAGCGCATGGAGCGCACCCCAGGGGCCGTGCGCATGCTCCAGATGCGCGCCCTCGCCGCGCTGCGCGAAGAACTGGCCGTAAACGAGCCGCGACCGTGAGGGAGCGCTGATCCCAGCGCTCCC
>JBBQPD010000112.1:0-11055 GCA_038331535.1 Gemmatales bacterium
GGGGTAGCACCTACTCGCTCCCAACCATAATCTGAACGGGTCCGTTCCCCCAACCGCAGGAGCGCACTCTCCATGCCACCGATGACCCTGACCGAGAAGATCCTGGCCCGTCACGCCGGACGCGATTTCGCCCGGCCCGGCGATAACATCTGGGTCGATGTGGACGTCCTCATGACGCACGACGTCTGCGGGCCGGGCACCATCGGCGTCTTCAAGCAGCACTTCGGCAAGGACGCGAAGGTCTGGGACCGCGAAAAAGTGGTCATCATCCCCGACCATTACATCTTCACCGCCGACAAGATGGCCAACCGCAACGTGGACGTTCTCCGCGAGTTCGTCCGCGAGCAACAGCTGCCCTATTACTACGACGTCGGCACCGACCAGTACAAGGGCGTCTGCCATATTGCCATGCCCGAAGAAGGCCACACCCGGCCCGGCGAGGTGCTGTTCGGCACCGACAGCCACACCTGCACAGCGGGCGCGTTTGGTGAGTTCGCCACCGGCATCGGCAACACCGACGCCGGCTTCATCCTCGGCACCGGCAAACTGTGGGTCAAAGTGCCGACGACGATGCGCTTCGTCTTCCACGGCGAGATGCCGCCCTACCTGATGGCGAAGGATCTTATTCTCGCCGTCATCGGCGACATCGGCTGCGACGGCGCTACCTACCGGGCGATGGAGTTCGACGGCGACGGCCTGTACGCGCTCAACATCGAAGAGCGCATGACCCTGTGCAACATGGTCATCGAGGCCGGAGGCAAGAACGGCGTCATCGCCCCGGACCAGATCACGCTCGATTACGTCAATTCCCGCGACAAGCGCAAGAAGCCGTACACCGTCGTTAAGAGCGACGCCGGGGCGAAGTTCGACTTCGAAAAGGTCTACGACGTGACGAAGCTGAAGCCGGTCGTCGCCAAGCCGCACAGCCCGGATAACAAGGCGTTCGTGGACGAACTGCGCGGCACGAAGCTGGATCGGGCGTACATCGGCTCCTGCACCGGCGGCAAGCTGACCGACTTCCGCGCCGCGGCGAAGATCCTCAAGGGCGGCAGCGTGAAGATCGATACCTTCATCGTGCCGGCGACAAGCGAAGTGGCGGCGGGATTGAAGACGGAAAAGATCGACGGCCAGACGCTGGAGGAGGTGTTCCTCTCGGCCGGCGCCAAGATGGGTCCGCCGTCATGCGCCGCCTGCCTCGGCGGCCCGAGCGACACCTTCGGCCGGCTGAATCAGGCGCTGAGCTGCATCAGCACGACGAACCGCAACTTCCCCGGCCGCATGGGCCACAAGGAGGCGCGCGTTTACCTCGCCAGTCCGCTGACCGTCGCGGCGAGCGCGCTGACGGGGACGATTACCGACCCGCGCGAGTATTTGGAGTGAGTGTCGCTCACTGAGAAGCGAGGATCCAAGTCATGACTGAAAAAACGGTCGAACTGGCTGATCGTCTCCGCAAGAATTTCTCCGGACCCATGACGGACGAGGAAACAGAGTTCTTGCGGGACGCGCAGGCCGCTATCGAATTCGCCATCCGGAACGGCTTGAGTTTCGCGATGATCGTCTCTGCGTTGGGCAACGATATGAACGAGGTTGCCCGTCACGGTTTCGACCTCATGAAATCGAAAGCCCAGGGGTTCCTGCCAAAAGTGACCGGCTATCGTAATCTCTCCGAAGAAGATTTTGCGCAGTCAGAAGAACCTTCGGCTTGACCGGTTACCAGTGTGTCCGGGGTAGTTTATGGCGATCCTGCGCGGTGAACTTTATTTCGTCGAGTTGGGACCGACGAAGGGCCATGAGATAAACGACAAACGACGCCCCGTGTTGGTCGTCTCGACCAACTATATCAACAGCCAGAATTGGGTCGTCATTACTGTGCCCGGCACGACGAGGACTCCCGGCAAGCGCGTTTATCCTCATGAGGTCCGTATCGAGCCGTCGGGGACAAACGGCTTGGGGAACCCGACCGTTTTTTTGTGCTCTCAGATGAAAGCTCTGGACTACGGACGCTTCGATAGACCTCCGATTGGTGTTCTGGCCGCGGCCGAATTACGGCAAATCGAACAAACGGTCAAGCTGTGTCTGGGGCTGATGTAACCACACGTTGAGCAATAACCATGCAATCCATCATCACCGGCCGGGCCTACGTCCTCGGCGACAACGTTGATACCGACCAGATCATTCCGGCGCAGTATCTGACGTTTAACCCGTCCATCCCCGAGGAGTACAAGCAATTCGGCAAGTATGCCCTCAGCAGCGTGCCGCCGTCGCAGGCTGGGCTGCCGAAGGGACACATACCGTTTCACACCAAGGACGAGTTCGTCTCGGACTTCAAGATCGTGATCGGCGGCAAGAACTTTGGTTGCGGCTCGTCGCGCGAACACGCCCCGATCGCGCTCGACGCGGCCGGCATCGAGGCGGTCGTCGCTGAGTTCTACGCCCGCATCTTCTATCGCAACAGCATCAACGGCGGCTACCTGATTCCGTTCGAGTGCGAAGCGCGCCTCTGCGACCGCGTTTGCACCGGAGATGAGCTGAAGATCGACGTGGCCGCCGGGCTCATGCACAACCTGACGACGAAGGAAGAGTATCGTCTCAAGCCGCTCGGCGAGATCGCGCCGATCCTCGACGCCGGCGGCGTCTTCGCCTACGCGCAAAAGGTGGGCATGCTCAAGATGTGAAATCGAGTTGTTTACGTTTCGCGCGGACTCGCGCGAAACGCAAACAAACCGGCGTCACTTTCCCAGCGTGAAGATCCCTGCCAGCGGCAACACGGGCCAGGTGACGAGCGCCAGGCTAAACGAGTTCGTCCAGGGTGCCTGTCCACGGCTCACCAACCCGCCGAGGGCGAACACCGCGGCCAGCGCGCCCATCGACGGGGCCACGATCATGTAGTAGATCGTGCGCGGCTTGGTGGCGTGATCCTGAAGCCATTCCGGCAGCGTGCCCCACTTTCCCCACGCCGACAGGGCCGTCATCAGCACGACGCCCAACCAGGCGATGACCCATAGCCATTCGCCGACAGTCAGTCCCTGCGCTCGGCCGCGCAAACTTTGTGTGGCAAGGAAGAGAGGCCAGAGCAGCACGACGCCTTCGGTCAGGCGCATGATGTCGCCGAGGTTGCCCACCAGGTCGGCGAGCGGCGCGGCGAGACCTTCTTTCGCCTCGAACTTCCACGGACTGAGGCGGATCAGGAACAGCGACAGGCTGTAGCCCGCCAGCATCAGGAGATAGTCCACGATGGTGGGCCGGACCGGCGCGACAGGAGTTGATTGCAGGATCATGCCAGGATAATACCCCGCGTACAGGAAGTGGGAAGAGACGCCGGCTTGCCGTTTCGCGAAACCTCAGCGCACCACGATGACGTAATCGGTGGTCGCCTCTTTACTTAGCTTTTCCAGGTCGCCGCCGACCTCGATCTTGATCGTCGCCGTTTTGCCGCCGGTGCGCTTCGCCATGCGGTCGGGAATGCCGAAGCCGCGTTCGATGTGGCCGCTGCCGGCCAGGATCACCATGCGGCGGATGCCGCGCTCCTTCTGGAACTTCGCGGCGCTGTCCGCCATGTACTCGTCCCAGACCGTCATCACCTGATACGAGCGCTCCTTCTGCTCCGCCGTCGCGTCCTTGCCGTGCATTTTCGCCAGCAGCTCGATGAAGTAATCGCGGTGCGCCTTGACGTTGAAGTCGATGTCGCCGAGCTGCCCTCTCTCCTCATCCGTCAGCCCGGCATGTCCGACCTTGGAGATGCGATTCTTCAATTCTGTTGCCACGTTCAGCGCAGCGACCTGGACGCCGTTGTTGCGGCAGAAGTCCACGATGGGGCGATACATGGACCACTCATAACCCCAGCGCGTCGGGTATTCTGTCGTCTTGAGAAACCGCTCCTCCGACTTCGTCCGGCCGCCGAGATAGTCGTCGAGCTTGGCCTGGAAAGGTCGCTGAAACATCTCCATGCCGACGCCGAGCCGTGGGTCGCGGGCATAGAGCGACTCGATGATTTGCAGCTGAAGGCGATGGTTCAATTCGCTGTCATGCGACTCGCCGACGCAGACAATGTCCGCTTGCAGGAGACGGTCGGTCAACTCGCCGAAGGTTATCGTCTTCTTGTCTTTCGTTGAACAGATGGCCAGGGTCAACGGACCGGCATATATGTCGGCCAGCGCGTGGAGTGTGCCGCCGTTTGCCGCGGTGACGACGGTCAGGCGGGCGCCCCGTTGCTCGATCGCACGAAAGCCGCGGTTGCCCTCGCGCGTGGCCCGATAGGCACGGGCAAAGTCGGTCGCGTCGTCGGCGTCGGCAAAAGCCAGCAGCCAGACCGTACCATTGTTGTGCTCAATAAAGCGATCGCCACGCCAGCCGGCCGCGAATTTCGTTGCCTCCGCATTTCCGTGCAGCGTGGCGATCAGTTCATATTCACCACGCGTCTTCCCCGGTCCGAGATCGACAATCGAAATGCGCTCGCCCGGATGCAGCACTGATGCCGTCGAGCGCGGCGGGTTCTTGTACGCCGCGTTGACGGCTTCCCAGCCGCCCTTCTCTTTCAGCGCCTTGACATAGCGCGCCCCCTGGCCGTACAGGAAGGCGTTTTGCAGGTTCTTCGCCTTGTCCAGGTTCGTGTCGAGCATGGCGAGAACGTGCGGCTGGTCCTTCTTCAAAAGCTCGATCATGGTGAACGTGGCGTCGCCCTCGATCAGCGCGGATCGGGCGAGGTCGGCGTCGGAGTCGAAGCCCGTCGGGTGCAGGTTTTTCAGGCCGAAGTGCTGGTCCTGGAGGGCGTGAACCATTTCGTGGACCAGCACGCCGCGCTCGTAGTTGCCCTTGATGTCGTCGTAGATGAAGAGCGTCTTGTCCTTGAGGCTGTAATAGCCCTGGACACCCTTGTCCTTGTCGGTCGGCCGCGCGATCACCTTGGCCACGACCGGCGTCTTGAACGCTAGGCCGCGCACCTCGGCGATGTCCTTTTCCAGCTTGCGGAGCGTCGTTTCCAGTTCTTTCTGCTTGGCGATCGGCTCGTCGGCGAGCGCCGGCGCCGCGATGGCAAAGAGAACGACGAGCGGCAACGCCAGGCGGAAGCGACAGCTCACAATCATGAAAACGCTCACTTCGACAGAAGGACTTCGGTACAGGGAATGGACTGCGGCACCTATTATTTGGCGACGGCTTCCTGAGAGGCGTGTTCGTGGTTCTTGCCGTTCGACTCGACGGCGCCCTGGCAGCGCAGAATGTCAGTGAGAACGTCGCCGGCGTAGCGATCCTCAAAGGACGCGAGGGCGGCGATCAGTTCGTGGATAAGGGTCGGGTAGACGTCATCCTCCTCGGAATCCGGCACAAACTGGTACAAGGGGTGATTGGGATCGGCGTCGGGTTCCTCAAACACGACGAACCCGTCCCGGTCCGGTGGAACTTCTTTCCACCCTTTACCTAGAAGGTAAGCTCGAATCCCGTCTACGTGAATGGAGGAGAGACGGGGGTCGAGCCACCGTCGGCGATACTCGCGGGTGTCGAGAGAACGACGCAAATATTTCCTCATGACATCTCTCCCTGGCTGATTCTCAACATCAGCGCACGAAGACCTACGACATCGAACAACTGCGTTCGTGGAATGGTAAGGCGGATGCTCGAAGTAGCGGCAATCGGTTCGGCCCCGCGCAGCGCATACCAGTAAGCAGCGTGCCGAATGACTAATTCCTCGGACGAAAGAGTCAGCCACTGACGTTCGTCGTCGGGAAGGACGAGAACCACGAGGATGCGTGGAACGCGGGGTAATCGCCGCAGCAAATCGTAAGTCCGCACATCCAGATCATAGCGAACCGAGTCAGCCGACACATGGGCTCTCGTCGTGCTGCGCAACTGGAGATCGACCTGGGTGCCACCGTCTTCATGCCGGTTTCCCAACTCCTCCACCGTGCGCAAAGACAGATCGATTCCGTAATCGTTGCCGTGGTCGCAGCTGTTCAGACCCGCCAATGCGGCCACCCCATGCACATACGCCCGGCACAGCGCTTCCTGTCGATGATTGCGCGTGATCATGGCGCGGTATGTCCTCGCGTCAACTATTCAGCCCGTTCATCATACCATCCCTCCGGACGCGAGCCAGCGGCAAAACCGGCCCGATGCTCTCCTTGTCTTTCCTCTGCGGTCTGGGATAATCAACAGATTGGAGCGAACCGGGCCAATGAACACGTCGACGATCAGTTTGCCGCTGCTGCCCCCGTCCGCCGAAGCCGCGCCTCAGTGGCAAGGCTGGGCGGCGTCCGGTCCATTGCCCGCGCCGGCCAGCGACTCTCCCTATCCGGACGCGCCGCAGGGCGAATACGCCGCGCCCGCCGCGCCGCTGAGTGTTCCCCTTGTGAAGAGTGAGACGCCCACGCGGCCTGTCGAACTGCTAGCCCCCGCTGGCGGACCGGACGCCGCCTTTGCCGCCTTTCACTACGGTGCAGATGCCGTCTACCTCGGACTGAAGAAGTTCTCCGCCCGCGCCGAGGCCGAGAACTTCACTCTCGACGAGGTCGCCGAGATCACCGCCTATGCGCACAGTCTGGCACCGCGCCGGCGCGTCTTCGTCACCATCAACACGGTCATTCGCGCCGATGAGTTGTCCGAGCTGATCGAGGATGTCGCTGCCCTCGCCGAGATTGGCGTGGACGCGCTCATCATCCAGGACCTCGGCGTCTATCACGTCGTCCGCCGCTATTTTCCCGAGCTGGAGCTACACGCCAGCACGCAACTGGCGGTCCACAACCAGGCAGGGGCGGTGGCACTCAAGCGACTCGGTTTCACGCGCGTCGTGCTGGCCCGCGAGCTGACCTTCGAGGAAGTCCACGACGTGACGGCGGCGGCCGGCATCGAGACCGAGGTCTTCGTCCACGGCGCGCTCTGCTACTCGTACAGCGGTCTGTGCCTGTTCTCGTCGCAGACCAACGGCCGCAGCGGCAATCGCGGCAAGTGCGCCTACTCCTGCCGCGACTCCTTTGAAGTTCACGGCGCTCCAGAGACGCTGCGCGACGGCACGTCCACCAAACGCGATCCCGCCAAGGGCTTTCCCTTCTCGATGAAAGACCTCGCTCTGCCGGATCATCTGCCCGCGCTCGCCGCGGCCGGCGTCAGTTGCTTCAAGGTCGAAGGCCGCAAGAAGAGTCCGCTCTACGTGGCGACGACGACCGACTACTACCGCAAGCTGATCGACGGCCAGATGCCGGCAGAAGATCGAGCCGAGCACGAGGCCGACATGCAGGCGGTGTTCAGTCGGCCGTGGACTCAACTGTTCGTGCAGTCGCACAAGGACAAGGAAGTGGCGGATCGCGACACCGTCGGCCATCGCGGCGCGCCAGTCGGCCGTGTCGAGGCGGTGCGCAACGCGGGCACTCCTTCGGCGCGCATTCGCTTCCATTCGGCGCGGGCGCTGGAACGGCACGACGGTTTGCAGATCGACCTGCCGACGCTGGGCAAACCGTTCGGCTTTCCGGTCGATCGGCTGTGGGTGTTCGAGCCGGGCCGCAAGGGCATGGCCAACGACGTGATTCAGGCGCCGGCCGGCGCGACCGTCGAGGTCGGCCTGCCGGTCGATCATCCGCCGCTGCCGGTCGGGGCGCCCGTGTACTGTTCCTCGTCGCAGGACGTGAAACGCCGCTATCGCCATAGCCGGCCGAAGCCGGGACTGTATCGCACACGGCGGGCCGTGCGCGTCGAAGCGGTGCTGAATGACGCCGAGTTGCTCGTGACCGGGACGGTGACGCCGCGCCGGCCGGAAGAGACGCCGTTGACTGTGTCTCGGACGCTGGCCGGGCTGTTTTCTTCCGCGCGCGAGCCGGTAGCGATGGACGAAGCGGCGCGCGGCGCCTTTGAGAAGTGGGGCGACACGGACATCGAGTTGGAATCGTTCGTGTTCCACAATCCGGGCCGGCGCTTCGTGCCGATCTCGCGGTTGAATCAGTTGCGGCGCGACCTTGCGGAGGGGTTGCGCGCCGCGATTCGCGACGCGGCTGTGGAGCGCGTCAAGGCTGCCGCTTGCGGCTTAGCGGCTACACCCGCGAAGCCGCAAGCGGCGGGATTCCTCTGGTCGCTGAAAATCGACCGCGTTTCCTTCGTGGACGAGTTCGAGCCGGCCGATTGGGATGGCGTCGAGGAATTGACGATCGACATCGCCCGCGATCATCCGACGCTGCTCTCCGACAACCTGGAGCGCTTGGGCGCGCTTGTCGGGCGCGAACGCATCCGCCTCGCGCTGCCGCCGTTGACGCGCAAATGGGAAGACCACGGCTTACGCGCCAAGATTGACAAGCTGCGCGCGGCCGGATGGACGAAGTGGGAAGCGGCCAACCTCTCGGCGTGGACCTATCTCAGCCTCGACCCGACTGTGCCGCCGCGCGATCTCGATCTGGCGACCGACTGGAGCGTCTACGTCGTCAACCGGGCGGCGGCGCGGCAGCTGCTCGACATGGGCGTCAGTCGCTTCACCCTGTCGCCGGAAGACGGCTTACAGAACATGCGGCCACTGCTAGCCGAGTTCGGCGCGCAGGCGGTGCTGATCATCTACCAGGATACGCCTCTGTTCCTGGCCGAGTCGTGTGCCTACGCCAACCTGATCGGCGGCTGTCCGGGCAAGGCGAATTGCCGCTTCGAGAGCATGGAAATGTCGTCCAGCCACGGCGAGCGCGTGACGGCGCTCGACTACCACTGCCGAACCATCGTGCTGAACCAGGGACCGTTCTGCCTGTCGCCTCGCCTCAGAGAACTGACTGCGGCAGGTGCCGTGTCCTTGCGGGCCGATTTCATCTATCGTCCGTATGATGCGTCTGTCGTCCGTGAACGATGGCGACTGGTGCGCGCCGGACGAACGGTGCCGGGCGGACACGCCGCCAACTTTGACCGCGGAATGCAATAACAGGAGAATTGACGTGGGATACAATCGCAGCGGAAACACACGGAAGATGCGTGAACGACGCCGCAAAAAACACGAAAAGCGCCTCGCCGCCAAGGCCGAGACTGCCGCGGCCACAGCGCCAGCGCCGACGGCGAAGTGACCTACTTGTTTACGTTTCGCGCGGACTCGCGCGAAACGTAAACATCATTGCCCCGACATTTCCCGTTCCAGGTCTTCGCGGCGCACGCGCTGTAAATCGCGCTCGCCGCGCACCAGGTCATAAATCTCCGGCGTCCCTAGCGTTTCGCCGCGCGTCAGCCGGCATGCCTTCTGTTTCACGCAACTTTGCTGATATTGTTCCGCCAGACACTCGGCGCAGCTGAGGGCGTACGTCTTCAACTCGTTTGTGATGCCGTCGCTCCACCGGGCCGCGATCTTGTAGAGGGCGACCTTGTCGCAGCCGCGGTGGTAGCAGCGCACGGGATAGTTCGTCATGGGCAGCCAGCAGAAGTGCAGAAGTCAGAATGCAGAAGACAGAATGAACGACATTCTGACTTCTGCATTCTGACTTCTGCATTTGAATTAGTCGTGTTCAAACGGAATCGGTTCGCCGCTGATCTGGGCGAGGGCGTTCATGGCGGCGCGCTGTTCCGCTTCTTTCTTGTTGATGCCCCAGGCGCCGCGGTAGGTGTGCCGGCCGATCACCACGGCGATCTTGAAACACTTGCTGTGGTCCGGCCCTTTCTCGTCGAGCAGGATGTACTGGGGCGTCTCGCTGAACTCGCGCTGAGACACCTGCTGCAACACCGACTTGTAATTGCCCGAGTGCGCCCCCTCCGCCACCGCCTCGATCTCTGGGCCGAGCTGGCGCAGGATGAACTCGCGGGCCGGGTCCAGACCGCCGTCAAGGTAGATGGCGCCGACGATGGACTCGTAAAGGTCGGCCAGCAGGTTCGGCGGCACCGTGTGCGAGTGTCGGCAATGCATGCCCTTGCCGAGGAACAGGAAGTCCCCCAGGTTCAGTTCACGGCTGAAGTGGGCGCAGGTGCGGCGGCTGACGACGACCGATTTGATCTTGGTCAGGTCGCCTTCCTGAAGGTCGGGAAAGCGGAGATAGAGCTGTTCGACGGTGACCAGGCCGAGCACGGCGTCGCCGAGGAACTCCATGCGTTCGTTCGACGTTAGCCGGGTGTTGGCCCCGGAGGCGTGCGTCAGGCCCGAGCGCAACAAGTCCGGCTGGCGAAACCGGTAGTTGAGGACGTCCTGGCATTCCTCCAGAATCTCGGCCTCATGCGAGATGGTCAAGTCCTGTGCCATGATGTGTTTGCCAGAAAGACGGCGAACAAGTTATCCCGAAAGTAACAATCCAAACGCCAGTTGTCAACCGCTCGCATTTGCCGCTTGCGGCTTAGCGGTCTTGCGCCGCCAAGCCGCAAGCGGCACTTTCCGACGGAGAGACAGTCCGGTCGTGCAGAGCGGAGGCGAGGAGAACGGCGCGAACTCCCGCGCCCCGGAGCGAGTGCAAGTCAGCGACGTTGCGAATTCCGCCGCCGGCCCATACTTCCAGGTCATCATAGGAAGAATAGAGTCGGGCGCACAGCGATTCCGTTCCCGTGCCCGCGGCAATCCCCACGCGCGCCAAGTCCAATACCAGGATGCGGCGCGCGCCGAGGGCCACAACACGCCAGGCGATCCCCCAAGCGTCGGCTCCATCCCAGGCCGCTCGGTCGCCGAGTGGTACACCGTCGCGCAGGTCGAGTGAAAACACCATCCGGTTCGCGTGAGCTTGGAGGATGTCCGCCAGCGCGGCGGGGCCAGCCACCGTCTCCAGGCCGACGACGAGGTTCACGCCTTCAGCAGCCAGTAAGTCGGCCCGTTCCCGGTCGCGAATCCCCGCATCGATCCAGAGGCGAAAGCCGAGGCTCACGAGCGTGCGATAGGTCGGCAGCGCCGGCGCGCGGCCTTCGATCGCGTCGAGATCCGCGATGTAAAGCTCCGCGAGTCCGAAGTGCGCACGAAAGGCTTGCGCCACGGCAACCGGGTCGGCGTCCGCGACGAGTTGACTTTGGACGGGGCGGTACTCCGAACGCCGCCCGGCCACGCCGCGCACCACCACGCCGTTCATCAGATCGAGGACGGGAAGAATTTGCATGAGTCGAATGCGCACCGCCGTCGCGCGTGTTCTATAGTTGTCTGCC
>JBBQPD010000113.1:0-11049 GCA_038331535.1 Gemmatales bacterium
TCGAAACGATGAGTTTCGGGTCCTTGAATTCGCCCGGCGGCTCCCTCGGTTCTTGCACGGACAGGTCGATGAGCAGGAGCTTGGCAGCCGTTGACTTCAGATCGAGTCCGAAGCCCCCAACCGCCACCGCGAGGGTCTTTCCATCGGGAGCGAAGGCCACGGCAGTCACCCCGGCCCCTCCCACGAACAGAGGACCCGATGGGGCCTCGAAGCAGCGATCCTTTCCCGTGGTGAGGTCGCGCACCCGGATTTCACCCCTATCGCGCCTGGCAGCCATCACTTGCGCGGGCCAAGCCGCACTTACCAAGTACTTGCTATCCGGGGAGAAGGCCACCGTGGAGGCCCGGCCCTTGTACGCGGGCACAGGTATCTCCTGGTAGCTATTGGGTACAACCTTCCACAGCCCCACCTTTCCGTCCCAACCGGCCGAGGCCAACCACTTGCCATCCGGGGAAAATGCGACTTTCCGAACCATCTCGTGGTGGCTGCCCAGGTCGCGCTCTCGGGTCAGGAGCCGCCAGAGATGGTACCACTCGAAGCCGCGCAAATCCTTCCGGCCCGGCTCCGGAAGGTGGTGGGTCAGCAGATCGAACGCCAACTCGAGGTTGCCCTGCTCCCAGGCCGTGTAGGCCGAGCTAGTTTCCGCCAGGTATCGCTGCCGGCGCTCCATTTCCTTCGCCTGTGTCTCTCGCTCCAGAGCCTGCTTCTCTTTCTCCAGAGCCTTGAGGGCAGCCTCTTTCTCGTTATCGGCACGCCTCCATTGCACCCCCGTTAATACGATCAAAACGATTGCGACCGCCAGCCCTAGCCCAAGACCTAAAGTAATGCGCCGCCTCAGGCGTTCCCGTGCCATTTTTTCTCTGCTTTGCAACGCAGCACAACCATTGACATAAGCGTACTCCAGCTCATTCAATCTAAACCGGGGATGCCCGCGCAGCGCTGCTGCGTCATCCAGGCGGCTGCCCCGATGCACCAATAAGTTTTCCACCTTTCCCCGTGCCTGCCATTCGCGGGCAGCTTCGTGTATTCCCTGGCGCAGCCAGAGGCTAGCCCGATCCTCCTCCAACCAGCCGCGTAATCGCGGCCAGTAGCGGATCAACGCCTCATGTCCCACTTCGACCTCTTCTTGGCCGGTTGCCGCGTTCACGCCGGTCACCAGAAGTCGGGCGTCTGCCAGACGCTTGACCAGGGCTTTCGTGTCCGCGGGATCGCTCGCTGCCGGAGTCAGTTCATCCAGCCCCACGCGCTGGCGGGTATCGCGCCGCTCCTCGGCCTTCAGGGTTTCCTCGTCGAGACGGGTGAACCGCATGAAGATGTCGCGCACACGCTCTTTGTCGCGGGAGGACAACTCCCGATAAACCGCCTCTGCCGTCTCGGCAATCGCCTTCCTCACCCCGCCAAGCGCCCGGTACTCTTTAGCCCGCAACCAGCGGCCGTGCCGCCGTTTCCACAGCTCCAGCAGTGCATGTTGCAACAGCGGCATGGCGCCGGGCTCGCCCTGCACATCGTCCAGGATCGTGTTACTCAGGTCGGCCTCAAAGCGCAGGCCGACTTTCGCCGCTTGCTTCTCCATCGCCCGGCGCAGCTCGGTTGCGTCCATCGGGGCGATCAACTCCTGGCGGGCTTGCATCAGCTCCTTCAACTCGCGGTACGGAGCACATTCGCCCCAGAAATCCGCCCGCATGGTTAGGACCATGCGCATCGGCTCCGGCAACTTTAGGAGACGGTCCAGGAAGGCCCGCCTTTTCGCCTTGTCGCTGCAGAGGGTGAACAGCTCCTCGAACTGGTCCACGACCAGCAGCGACGCCCGTAAGTTGCCTTGCAGGACGGCTTCCAGATGATTCAGCGGGTCGCTGCCCGGCGTCAGGTACGCCATTTGAAAGGCCGTCTCCTCGACCTTGAGCGCCGGCACTAGCCCCGCCAGGACCACCGAAGACTTGCCGCTACCCGACGGCCCCAACACTGCCAGGAAGTTGGCCTCCGCTAGCCGTCCCTCCAGCCGGGTCACCAGCGCTTCCCGCCCGAAGAAGAACTCCCGGTCCTCGACACGGAAGGGATATAAGCCGCGAAAAGGGCAGCGTTCGTCATACGTTGGCGGCTCCTGTCCCAGCGCCAGGGCAGCGAAGGTCAGATCCAGGGCCTCGTCAGAGACGTTGCTGACGCCGTCCAGCGCCGCCTCCCGCTCCTTGCGTGCCTCCTTGCTCAGTGACTCGAACTCCGCCTGCAAGGAGCCGCCCAGCGTCAGAGCATGCCTGTCGAACTCCGGCAGCAGCACGGGGGCCCGTTTGGCCAGCAGTTCCTTCGTGCGTGCCAGGCCGTATTCGACCTCCGCGTTGGTCAGCGGGCGATCCTCCATGCTGAACAGCGGGCGGCCGCCCAGGCGGCTGTAGAGGGCCGGTACATTGACGTCATGCCGGTCGGCCAGCCCGGCGCAGGCCTCGACCAGGGCCCGGTCCGGCTCGCCGTGCTCTCTCAGCCGGCGGTAAAAGCCTTCGGCCAGCTTCTGAGCGGTAACGACCGACACCTTCTCCGTCATGGCCAGTACGGCCGGCATCCCCAACTCGGGGGAATGCACGATCCGCTGGGCCAGACCGCCCAGGGCCGCCGACGCCTCGGGCACTGCACTCTCACAGGCGGAAAGGAAAGTGAAGTGCGGCAGGCCTCTTGCCCCGCGCAACCGGCCCAACCGCTCCAGCAGCCGCTGGCCCGGCACCGGGTCTACGGTGCCGTCACTCTTGGCCAGGTAGAGGATCGTCTCCCCGATGTCCGGCTTGTAGGAGCCATGGCAGACGATGTGCAGAAGGGTATAGCGCTCGGCCGTAATCCGCTCACCCAGCGCGTCCAGTGTGGGCGGGCCCGTGGCCCCTACGACCGCTGCCAGCACGTCGGCCTGGATTTTGCCCAGGGCGGCCCGCACACCCGCCACGGTAGCCGCCTCATCGAAGGGGGCCAGCCGGTACTTGCTCTCTGCGTCAGTTGGGTTGGCGACAAGAATGAGAGCGCGCAAGTCCCGCCGCCCGATCGGCGGGAAGCGTTGGTCGGTCACGCTCGGCAAGTAGAGCGAGAACGGCACGCGCTGGTTCAAGCTCAGGAAATCCCAGCGCCCGTCCAGCGGCGCGAATAATCGTTCCCAGCGCAGCGTCCGGAGGTCGGCGTCCTCCACGAAGAGTAATACGTGCAGCCTGTCGTCGATCTTGGCGAGCGCCTGGACGAAGGCGTCTCGCACCACGTCTCGGAAAAGGGCCTTGCCCAGCAAGGCACCGTACTCGCGCGGTGTCGATTGGCCGGTTAGCTCAACCAGGTCCAGCAGGAGAGTTCCCTCGTGGCGCATGGGCAGGAACACTCCCCAGGCGCTCTGCTCGACGACGACGGGCCAGTTCGCGCCTAGTTTTCGCTGACCGGTGATCTGGAACGTATTCATGGGCAACGTGTACCGGAGGAAACTCGGAAATCCATGAAACGTCCGCGCGGGGTCGAACGCCACCGAATAGCTGGAATTGATGCCGGGTTACTCCCCTGTTACCGCCAGCCTGCCGGCAGCGGGAGTAAACACTTTCACGTCAGCCTTACCGGGGCAACCCGACCTGACTCCCACTCTACCACGGTTCGTCGTGCTCGACTACTCCCGCACCCACTCCATGTCTGTGTCCGCAACACCCGAGGCAAGATCGTCGGCAACCACGCCTGTCCCGACACCACCCGCCTCATCGACGAAATGCTTCGTCGCCTCTGCAGTGTCCGAGGCGCCGCCCTTGAAGGGGGCGCCGGTACTCTCCACGTGAACATCGATCGATATAACCGGCCGGCCCGCTGCCATCAGTCCTTGAACGGTAATGTGCCGCAACCCCTTCCGGTCGAGCCGCCGTCGATGGGGACGGTCGTCGCGATTCCGAAAGTCGGCGGCCTGCACTACCGCTACCGTCGCGTGGCATGAAGCCATTTGCCCCGTCAGACCGACTAGTTACGGTCTATAGCTGAGGCGTCCGCGGCGCGCTCGTTGAAGGAAAATCGGCGTTTTCCTCTCAAAGGGTGAAGAGAGAACTCGTTCTCCGGCACTAAACCCTGCGTCAAACGTCACTCTCAAATGCCACGCCTGTCCTTGCACATCGCCATTTGTCCTGCCTGGCCTGACCGAATGACATTTTCGGTACTAATAACGGGTAGGCATTGGTGTCGGCATATTCCTGGTAGTAACATCCTGGGATCCCGCGGTTCGTCCCGAGCTAGTCCTTACTCAAGCGAGGTTGCCGGCTCTCAGCGGCCGGATTTCATGAAAAACTCGAAATCCTCCGGCGTCTGCGCGGTGTTCAATAGTTTGCACGTTGTTGACAACCAGCAACCGCGAGAGATTTCGAGTGCCTCGGACTATAAACCGCACACACGCCAACCGCAAGCGCCGCCTGGCCCAAAAACGCGCCGCACACCAACGCCGCCTTAAGCAGAAACTCGCCGACCGCAATCGTCGAATTGAACGACGCCTCACTAAAACTAAGCTCGGCAGTTGTCGCCAACCCATGTTCACCGCCCAGAACAATAGTCGGCATCCGCGTCCGGTGGGATGCACCAGGACTCGACGATCCACGGCTTGCTGTCGTTTTTTTGAGCGCCTGCCGCACGGTCTCGGTGCTGACGTTCTTGACAAGCCCGAGCACCACCATTTCGTCGGCCAGCAGTTCCAGAGTCCAGTGGCAGCGTCCCACGGGGGGAGCGCTGCAAGCCAGTTGGACCAGCCGCTGTTCGACATCACCCTTGATTTTGATCTTGTCCGGCCGCGGAGGTTAGTGTCGGCGCAGGATGGCCACATCCACCCCCTCGGTAACCAGGTGGTGGCGGACACGGGAGACAGTCCGCAAGCTGGTGCCAAGGGCGGCGACGATGTGTTCATCGGGGCGTTCGTCCCCAAGAGAATCGTCGGCCAGCAGGAGGATACGGGCGTGGGTCAGTTTGCGAGCCGCCGCCTTGCCACAGGAAACCAGTTGCTCCAGGTCCGCCCGTTCCGCCACAGTCAAGGTCACTCGGTATTTGTCCATGGCAGTCGTCCTGAACTTGAGGTGTTGTCTCGTCCTGACCATCAAGAAACAGGATACTGCTTTTACCTGCCAAATGAAGATTGACGGCCCACTAGTTTGGGTTACCGGCTGGTGCCGGAGAGTGCGACGCCGTGAGTCGCCGCCGCGCGCGTCGGCCGCGCCCGTGCTGTTGCATCGCCGCCGCGACGCCTCCCCCGGACGCTGGCAGCCGGTGGGGGTTAGAGGGGAATTGTTGGCTACGGGTGGCAAAAAGACGCTACCATAGCGCGACGTAAAGCTCCTACCAAATGCTGGCTCCTTGGGAGCGTTGGCGTTCGGCGAGCGGTGGCGAGTGACGTGATTTCGCAAACCGGTTGCGGAAATGACTACCAACTTCGCTTCGCCACCTCAAAGGCGTAGTGCGTTTGCCGCCGCCGGAAGTGGCCGTCCTGTTTATCAAGGACAAAAATGAGAGTCTCACAGACTTCTGACTACGATGGAATCGAGGCTCGACCGGGCCTGGGCAAAACTGTCGTGGGTACACGCGGTGTCTTGCCGGTGCCGCCGCCCTCGGTGCGCTTGTCATTAGGCACGTCTGCCCTACCCCAACTGTACGGTGAAATTCGCGAACTGTACCGCCGTCGTCTCCGCGAGGTGGCCGTACTCGGGGGCGGCACGTGGTGGTTCCTGTTCGCGTACTTCGTGAGCGGCGTCAACTCCGTCATTAACCCGGCCGTCATGGGTGGGGTGTGCCTTGCGGTTCTGGCCTGCCCGGTCGTGGCCTTCCCGGCCAGCTTCTGCTGGCTCACCGTGCGGCCCGGAGCTTCGATGTTCGCCCTGCGAACTGTCGAGTGGCTATTCGTACTCACGACACTATTGCCCCTACTGGTTTGGCGGTTCCTATCGGTCACGGCTGCGGCGCAGTTCCACGACGGAGCCGCTACGATGGCCACGCAGTTCGCCACGGCCTACTGCAACTTCCCGTGCACCGCGATGATCGTGGTGTATGGCGTGTTCGTGCCGAACACCCCCCGCCGTGCGGCGGTCATGCTCACCCTGATGGGAGCTGCGATCATCGGGACGGACCTGGCCGCCTGGGTGCCGTTCCTGACGGCGAACGGACCGGCGTTCGTGGACTCGTCGTTCCAGACGGTCGTCATGCTGTTCCTCAGCCTTGGGACCGCGTTTTACGGGTCGTTCAAGGTCGGGGCGTTGCAGAACGAGATCCTGGTTGCCCGCGAGCAAGCTCGTCAACTCGGGCAGTACACCCTGACTCGGTTGCTCGGCTCCGGGGCGATGGGAGAAGTCTACCTGGCGGAGCACCGACTGCTTAAGCGACCATGTGCGGTCAAATTGATCCGGTCCGAACGGACGAACGACCCGAAGGCGATGGCTCGGTTTGAGCGCGAGGTGCGGTCCACGGCGCGGCTTACGCACCCGAACGTCATCGAGATCTACGACTATGGTCGGACGGACGACGGCACCTTCTACTACGTGATGGAGTACCTCGAGGGTCTTAGCCTTGACGAAGTCGTCCGCCGGCATGGCCGCTTGCCTCCCGGACGTGCGCTGCACCTGTTCGGCCAACTCTGCGGCGCGCTGCGGGCGGCACACCATGCCGGTTTGGTCCACCGGGATGTCAAGCCGAGTAACATCTTCGTGTGCCGCCGCGGCGCCATCGGCGACGTGGTCAAACTGCTCGATTTCGGGCTGGTGCATGCGATTGACGAGGGCGCTGCGCACGGCCGACTGACGCAGGACGGAGGGATTGTCGGCACGCCGGAGTACATGTCCCCCGAGCAGGCGGATGGGCAACACGCGGTGGACAGCCGTAGCGACATTTACGCTCTGGGCGGGGTCTTGCACTTCATGCTGACCGGCCTGCCTGCGTTCGTCCGCAGCACCATACTTCAAACCCTCATCGCCCACCGGCAAGACGTACTCCCGCCGCTCCGCGACTCGGAGTGCGCGGTCTCCGCCTGCTTGGAGGACTTGCTCCGGCGGTGCCTGGCCAAGGTTCCGGACGAACGGTTTCCGGACGCGGGGCAGCTGTCCACGACCGCTCAGGCCTGTTGTGAGAGCGGAGACTGGAGTGAGGATCTCGCCCGGCAATGGTGGCTACAGGCCCTGCCCGAGGAACCGAGCAAAGGCGATAGCCTATAGTAGATACGACAGCGGCAGCACGAGTTAGTGGGCCGTAGAGTTGCCGAACCCGTCGCTGCTGATGTAACGTTGAATGTCAACACCGTCTCACGTGATGACGGTCGGTTACATCGTCCTTGAGACATCCGGCCCGCGCGCACCGCGAGCGCTCCCGCGCGGCGGGTTTTTTCATCGGCGCCGGCAACCGTTCTTAACCGTTCCTATTCCCTGTTCCGGTGCGCGGGACCGGTTCCAGATCGAAGGTGCCCACCAAGTCTAGCGCTGCCGCGCGTAGGCTTAGGCCGTGCAGCGCCGCCCACAGGTCGATGACATCGCCCTTGTGGCCGCACGTCTTGTCAAAGCCGTATGGTCAAAATACTTAGCCGAGTCGAAAACAAGCGGCGACCAGGGTTCAACAGGCTCGTCAGAGAGGATGGCGGACTGACGGATTGGGTCGAAAGCGGCGCTTGGGCGGAGCAACTCCAGGCCCATTCCACAGGGGCAGAAAACAACTGGGCGATTGGAACAGCAGGGGGACTCGAAATCAGGCCGCTGTGCGGTGGTAATACTTGAGAAGGCCGCCCAAGCGCTCGCGGCAGGCGATACCGAACCCGGCGGATCAGCAGCAAGATCGGGATGGCAGGACGTGAACCGGGGCGTCGGGGCTCTTAGGGTGCGATCGGGCATGGTGGCGGACTCCACGGCGGGAAAACCGGGCCAGCGTGCATATCTTCCCGGCCCGCAACAAGTGATACAATCTATCAGGATTAGGAGAACTCACTAATGCTCAGAACTGCTGCCCAATGTTGCGAGGCGGTCTGCTTGCTTCTCGTGGCGTGCGCGACCGAACTGTGCGCCCAAAAGGCGCCCTACGACGTCTTCCCGCCGGCCGAGGCGCCGTACTACCGCGTGCGCTACGAGGCGTCTGACAAACCGGGTGAACTGATTTACGGGGTCAACTACACGGTCTGGATTCCGCCGGGCGTGAAGACGCTTCGCGGCGTCATCGTCCACCAGCACGGGTGCGGCGAGGGGTCGTGCAAGTCGGGCCTCACGGGCGCATACGATCTGCACTGGCAAGCACTGGCGAAGAAGCACGACTGCGCGCTGCTCTCGCCCTCCTACGAGCAACCCGATAAAGCCGACTGTCAGATGTGGTGCGACCCGCGAAACGGCTCCGACGCGGCCTTCCAGAAGTGTCTCACGGATCTCAGCGCGAAGTCGGGCCACCCGGAACTGGCAAAGGTGCCGTTGGCACTGTGGGGCCACAGCGGCGGCGGGCACTGGGCCGGCGGCATGGTGATGCTGCATCCGGAGCGCATCGCCGCGGCCTGGTTACGGTCAGGCGTTCCGCTCCTGAAAGACGATCCCACTCGCAAGGGAATCAAGGCGCACAAACTGCCGGACGCGGCGCTAAAGGTGCCGCTGATGTGCAACCTCGGCACGAAAGAGGGCGTGACCGTCAAGGACAAGAACTTCGCCGGTGTCTGGCCCGCCAACGAAGTGTTCTTTAACGAGGTTCGCGGAAAGGGCGGGCTTGTCGGCGTGGCCGTCGATCCGCTGTCGAGTCACGACTGCGGCAACCAGCGCTACCTGGCGATCCCGTGGCTCGACGCCTGCCTGACCGCGCGGTTGCCGAAGACCGCGAGCGATCCCCTCCTTGCGATGCCGACGGACAAGGCGTGGCTCGCCCCGCCCACTGGCACCGAGGCGGTCGCGACCGCGAAGTTCAGTGGCGAACCACTCAAGGCCGCGTGGCTCCCGAACGAGGCGATGGCGAAGTTGTGGATGGAGTACGTCAAGGACACGAAGGTGTCGGACACCACACCGCCGCCCGCGCCGACGAACGTGCGCGTGCAGGGCAACAAACTCACGTGGGAAGCGGAAGCCGATCTCGAAAGCGGGCTGGCGAGCTTCGTCATCGAGCGTGACGGCCAGGTGCTCGCGACCGTACCCGAACAGGGCAAGAATCCGTTCGGGCGACCGCTCTTCCAGAACCTGCAATACAGCGACACGCCGACGCAACCGCTGGTGCCGATGCAGTTCACCGACACGAAGGCGGAGCCGGCCAAGAAGCACACCTACCGCGTGCTCGCCGTCAACACCGTGGGTTTGAAGTCGAAGCCCAGCGCCGAGGCGGCGCCCAAACCGTAGAACGGTCCAGCCATTGAGGCGGTCGCGGGCGGCAGATGTATTCACACGGAGACACGACATGATCCGGTTCGCAGTCGCGGTGGCCCTGAGTTCGACACTCACTGCCCCGCTCGCGGCGCAGGACGCCGAATCGTTCGCCGGCAAGCGCGTCGTGTTCCTCGGCGACAGCATCACGCAGTCCGGCGGGTACGTCGCGTTCATGACGTACTACCTCGAAAAGCTGCACCCGAAGAAAGACTTCGACATCCTCGGCCTTGGGCTGGCGAGCGAGACGCTGTCCGGGCTAAGCGAGGACGGCCACGCGGGCGGCAAGTTCCCGCGCCCGTGCCTCTTCGAGCGCCTCGACCGCGTGCTGGAAAAGGCCAGGCCGGAGGTCGTGTTCGCCTGCTACGGAATGAACGACGGGATCTACCTCCCGCTCGACAAGGATCGATTCGCGGCGTTCCAGAAGGGCGCCACGAAGCTGATCGAGCAATGCAAGAAGGCGGGCGCGAAGCAAATCTACCTTGCGACACCGCCAATCTACGATTTCAGCCCGAAGCAGGACGAGTTCAACTACGATGCAGTACTCACCGAGTACGCAAAGTGGGAAACCGAGCTGAAGGTGCCCGGCGTGACCGTGATCGACCTGCACACCGCCATGCGAAAGGCCCGCGACACCCGCGCCGCGCCCTTCTCCGGGGACAAGGTTCACCCCGGCGACGACGGGCACCTGCTCATGGCGAGAACGATCCTCGCGGCGCTCGGCACGAAGGTGGCGGACGAGACGCTCGCGACGATCAAGGCCGACCCGTTGTTCAACCTGGTGGAGCAGAAGCGCGCGCTGCGGTCGGGCGCGTGGATGAAGCACATCGGCTACACGCGCGAGAAGACCGTGAAGCCCGAACCGCTCGGCACGGCCGAGACCGACGCGGCGAAGCTCCAGGAGAAGATCGACGCGATCCGCCGCAAGCCGTGACCGAGCTTCTCGTGAAGAGCTTGATGAGGCGATCTCACGACAGGTTCCAATCCCCAACCGGACGCTGCCCCGTGAAACTCCAATTGCCGCTAGCCGCCGTTGTTCTGCTCACGTGCGCGGGAGTGGCGCCCGCCCAGTACACCGGGTGGAAGCACTCCGGCTCGGTGTACGTCATCACCACACCCGAAGGGGCCAAACTGCCAGGCGGCGGACTGGGCTGATAGTGGAGGCGCCTGCTGCGGAGCGCTCGAACCGGTGAGCGCCTGGCCTATTTTGACTTCAGTCGAGACGGTGGGCGCCTGGCCTAAGTTGACTTCCGGGGAGCCGGTGAGCGCCCCGGCCTGTTTTGCCTGTTGGAGGTGACCCTCTTCGACAACCCGCCGTTCGACGAGTCCAATTCTCAGAAGCCCTTGAGCGGACTGACTTCGATCGACTTCCGAATGCCGGCGGGGCTGATCGTTGCTCCGTCCTCTCATCTGCCTTATAGTAATCGTCACGCTGGCGGTTGCGCTTCTGCAGCCATTAAATCACCTGTTCATGGTTGTAGTTCAGGGCTTATAGTAATCGTCACGCTGGCGGTTGCGCTTCTGCCGCTGGCTGGGGATTCCGTGGCAGGCGGATACCGCGTTCTGTCAGTCGGGGTACAACCCGGAATACGACCCCTACCTGCCGACCTTTTGGCCGGCACGCGTCCCGAACCAGGTACTCACGAAAACGAACTGCGACATCGTCGTGGATCCCAAGCAGGACCGTGAACTCCGGCTCGCGGCCTTCTCGGCCCGCATG
>JBBQPD010000114.1:0-11004 GCA_038331535.1 Gemmatales bacterium
TGGACACCCCTGGCCTCCTTTGTCGATTCGCCGCCGCCTTCCCACCCGTGATGCGGGCGGCGGCGGGGCCTTGCCCCGTTCGGCCTCTATTCGGACCCGGCCCCCGAGGTTGCATGGCAGACGATGTCTACCATCCTCCACGGATCCGGCGGCGCCCCCCGACAGCGTGCGCCCCTGGCGAACTGCGTAGCTCCCGGCCCCCGGCCGCGAACCGTCGCAACTTCGCTGAAGTCTTTTCACTCAAGTTCTGCATGTGAAAGCGGCGGGACCATAACCACGAGCGCTGCGGAGGTCAACAGCACTTCTTGAGGACTGAGGACTGAGGACTGAGGACTGAGGACTGAGGGGCGGGCCGCGGTGCGCGCGGGCTTCGGTTACGGAGAATTCAGCGAGGAACGGGCACCGCGCTGCAACGATTACTTGACGCCGGCGCACTCATACGGCCAGAATGAGGTGGGGAAGTATCAGGACTGAAGACGGAGCGTCTGTCCAGTCAGTTGTTGTTTTCTACGAGCCGCGACCGTCAGGGAGCGTTTGCCGCGCTCCCTGACGGTCGCGGCTCGTAAGAACCCACTTCTGGGATAGGCTCTCCGTCCTCAGTCCGGCGAGTAAGGTGCGGTCTCGAACGAATGGAGCGTCAGCATGTTCACGAACCTTCGTGCGCGGTTCGCCGTCCGCGCCTGCGCCGCGGCACTGGTAATCCTCGCCGTCGGCGCCGCCCGCGCCGACCTCCTTTTCCTCAAAGACGGATTCGTCGTGCAGGGGAAGGTCAAACGCGATTACAAGTTCCTCGTTGAGATGGGCGAGGGCATCGACATCCCCATCGGGCCGTTCTATCTCGACGACGGTCCGCGCCGGATCGCGTTCAGCCCGCGGCAGATTCGCATCGTCGAGAAGCGCGAGCCGGGCGTCGAAGAACGACTCAACAACGCGCGCGACCTGCGCCAGCCGCCCAAGCCGTTGCCGGCGCTCCTCGAAGTCCTTGCCGCCGGGCCGTTTGATGCCAAATGGGAGCGCACCTTCCGCTTCCGCATGCCGGCCGGCGCCGTCAGCATTCCGCAACACCTCGGCTTTATCACGCCCTACTGGGCCCGCATCGATGCCATGCAGAGCTTCGCCTGGAGTGCGTGCTACCTGACCAGCGAGTTCACCGACGCCGAGCTGCTGGGCATCCTCTCGACGCACCCCGACCTCGTGGAGAAGCCGGGGATGCCGCAAAAGGAGATCGTGAATCGGCGCATCCGCCTGGCGCGCTTTCTTCGCCAGGCCGGTCATTTCGGCACCGCCGAGCGCGAGCTGGAGGCGCTCGCGCAGGCCTTTCCCGCCGAGGCGGCTCTCGTCAAAGCTGAGATCGGCGGGCTGAACCTCGTGCGCAGCCGGGAGCGCTACGAGGATCTCAAGCACATGCACGTCGCCGGCCAGTACAGGGCGGCGCGCGACATGATGGACAATCTCAAGGACGCCCCTCCCCTGGTGTTGGCCGACGTCAATGACCTCAAGGCCGAGTACGACGCCACCGCCAAGAAGATCGCCGAGGCCCGGACCTTGTTGACCTCCCTGTCGAAAGAGGCGTTCGACGGCAAGACGGCGCCGATCGCGGTCGAGGCGTTGGAGGCGATCGCCGCCGAGCTGCAACCCGACACGCTCAGCCGGCTCGATGCCTTTGTCGGCCAGGCCAGGCAATTCGAGCGGCAGAAAGCGGCCTGCAAGTCGCCGGAGATTACTCCCGCGGAGCTGGTGTCGCTGGCCGCCACCGGCTGGCTCCTGGGCGGCGCCTCGGCCGAGACGAAACCTGCGTCCGCCGTCCGCCTCTGGCACGCCCGACAGATGATGATCGCCTATCTCAAAACGGAAGACGCCGGCAAGCGCGCCGATCTGGTCTCGGCCTTCCAGCGCGATCACAGCGGCCAGCGCATCGACGAGCTGTTGCAGATCGTGCCGACGCTGCCGCCGCCGGAAGCGGAGACGAACCTCGACACCGTCAACCCGATCGAGCAACAGGCCGGCGGCAAGGGCGGGCCAACCTACGTCGTGCAGCTGCCGCCGGAGTATCGCCACACGCGCTCGTATCCCGTGCTCGTCGTGCTGCACGAGGCCAACGAGAAGGCGGTGAACATGCTGCGGCGCTGGACCACGGCGGCGGCCGAGAACGGCTACATCCTCGTGGCGCCGTCCTGGCAGGCGGGGGTGTCCGGCTACGGCTACAGCGAGCGCGAACACGCTGTCGTCCTTAGCGCCCTGCGCGACCTGCGCCGCAAGTACAACATCGACTCCGACCGCGTCTTCCTGTTCGGCATGGGTCAGGGCGGGGCGATGGCCTTCGACGTGGGCCTGTCGCACCCCGACCAGTTCGCCGGCGTCTCCACGATGGCGGCGTATCCGGAGCTGTTCGCCGAGAAATACTTCCGCAACGCCCAGTACCTGCCGTTCTACGTCATCAGCGGCAACCCCTCGTTCCCGGTCCCCGCCTCGGATGCCACATCGAAGAAGCTCAAGGCCACCTTCGACGAGTGGAACACGCGCGGCTACCCGGCGCTGTGGATCGAGTACAAGGGCCGCGGCGTCGAGTGGTTCGGCGGCGAGGTGGCCAACATCATGGACTGGATGCGGACGAAACGCCGGGCCTTCCCGCTGCACAAGCTCGGCACCGACGGCCTCGGCGGCCGCTTCGGCAACGAGTTTACCACGATGCGGGCGACGGACAACCAGTTCTACTGGCTCTCGACCACTGCGATCAATCCGGACCGCATCAACAACGCCCGCGGTTGGAAAGAAGGCGTCACCCCGGCGATGCTGCACGCGCGCATCGACCCGGACAGCAACGTCATCACGCTGCTGCCGACCGGCATCAAGCAGGCGACGGTCTGGCTGGGTCGCAACAGCCGCGGCGAGAGCATGATCGACTTCGACAAGCCGGTGACGATCCGCGTCAATAACGACGTCAAGTGGGCGCACAAGCCGATCGCGCCGAGCCTATCGACGCTGATGGAGGATCTGTATCAGCGCGGCGATCGGCAGCGGCCGTATCTGGCGAGGGTGGATTTGAGTTGGTAGTAGACGTGCCTCGTGGGAAGAGGTTCAGAGAACCGCCGTTAGGATGATGGGATGTGCCGGCCCTCAACCGTAACAGACGATTGGGTGGTAAAGGGATGTCACATTCATGTTGACGGCGTCGAACTTGCCGTCCGCCCGACGCACTCGGTTGACTATCTCGAAGGGGTCGTGTTCAAGAGGATTTTTCGATCGACGCCGAATACCGCGTTTCAAGCCGCCGCCCGCAAGGCGCGGGAAGTATGCCTGACCGACCCCGCCGTTCGTGCCCGCTGGCGGCGTGCGCTGCACGGCGGCATGATTTTTGTTCGCTCTTTTTCCGGAGAACCGGCGGACAAAGCGAACGGTCGCCAGTACGAGTTCATTCGCCTGATCCGGTATCTCGAAGCGTATGAGGAACGACATGGCAACGCTTGAACAGTTTTTGCGGACGGGGGAACTCGGTCCTCTCCATCCAGGAATGAGTCAAGCGGACGTTGCCTCCTCTCTTGGTACTCCACAGGACGAATCCCTGTCGGCACGTGCGCCGATCCTGAGATACGGCGGACTTCAACTGGCCTTTCACAGGGACCGAGGCGCTGCGGACGCGAGATTGCAACATCTCGGACTCTATTATCGTCCGCCCGAAGAGTCGATCCCCGAACTTGCCAGGCCGAGCGATTTTCGAGGTACTTCCAGCACGACGCTCGCGGAGGTTCGTGAATATCTCGACCGGGTCGGAATGAAGGAGTACGCCGTCGAGGAACAGGATGCCACTACCTACCTGATCTTTTCATCGGGTGCGCGGATCACCTTCGACGACCAGGTTCTCTGGAGCGTCAACTTTTCCGCCCGGACATTCTCTCGGGCCAAGAAACAGATCTCGGTATCGCTTCCCGCGGACACCTGGGACCAAGTGCTGACACTGGCGCGGCAGTCGAAGCGTTCGGTCACCGAATTGTGTGCCGAATGGATCACGCAGCGGGCGAGCGCGGCTGAATTGAGGGAAAGAACGAGGCATGAAGTGAAAGGCGGCGCCCATTCGTAACGTTTTGTGCGGAGTTCTCTGCGCTCTTCCGCTTGCAATAGCGATCGCGACCCTGCCCCTACCAGAGAATGGTGAACGCCCCGTGGACAATCGTTACCTCATCGTGTCGAGAGACGAAGACGGCTCGGAAGAAATCGTTTGTGTCGGGCACATCGTAACGGTCCGACGCGAGAAATCCTCTGAGCCTCCCAAAGAGCTAGTCCTGTACCTCAAGCTCTCCGACGGCAATGACCTGGAAGTGCGCGGCGCGTACGCCCTCAAACTGAATGACTACCTGTCCGCCAGTATAGTCCACAGGCGCTGAGTTTTTCGCGGGTGAAAAACTCGTCGTGCTGCGCGACGCTGCCCTCGCCGAACATCGGCGTGGATCGACAGAGGATATGGGCTAGGAGAAGTGAAAGGAACCCGATGACTACAGCCACCAGCTGGATTTCAAAGATGTCGGGCCGCTGCGGTGGCCGTGCGTGCGTGCGCGACTCGCGTATTACGGTGTGGGGTCTGGTTCGCTGGCGGCAACTTGGATTGTCCGACGACGAAATCATGTTGGACGTGCAAGGCGTGACACTCGCCGACCTGGAAGCGGCGTTTGAATACTACGCAGCCAACAAGGAAGAAATCGACTGCGACATTGCGGAGAACGAAGCAGGTGAAGAGGGCACCGTCAACAAGGATGGTAGCGTCACGCCCTTCGATCCGCCGCCGGACATGCAAGAACGGTTTCTGAAACTGGCCGCGCAGTGGCACAAAGAAACGGGAATGTTGTCGTCGCCAACCAAGAAATTCGCGCACCCCGCCTATCAGCGAATCGTCGACATGGGCGAGGTTGCGGTGCCTCTCATCCTGCGCGATCTGCGCGACCACTCCGGATATTGGTTCAGGGCGCTGCGGGCGCTCACGAAGCAAAACCCCGTCACCGAAGCAGACAAAGCCAGTTTCGAGCGCACCCGGCAAGCGTGGCTCAATTGGGGGAAAGAACGAGGCATCCTTGAGTAATCCGCTCTACCTTCGCCCGGACAGAGAGGCCGTCTTCCCCAATCTCCGCAAGGATAATTACCGCGTCACTGGCGCCGAGAGCAAAGCGTACAACTGCATTGCCCATGCGGCTGGAAAGGACGATGCCAGATGGTGGCCGGCGCCGGAAGAAGATGAGGACATTCATTGGCCCGAAGGGGTGGCCAGAGTAGAAACCCTGGAAGCCTTCAGCGCCGCGTTCGCCACGCTCGGCTACGTTCCGTGCGCCGGCTCGGACCTGGCGGACGGGTTCGAGAAGATCGCGCTCTACGCGACGGAGGACGAAACACCGACGCACGCGGCGCGGCAACTTCCCTCCGGATCATGGACCAGCAAACTCGGAGAATGGGAAGTCATCGAACACGAGACGCTCGACGCGGTGAACTGTCCAGAATACGGCAAGGCCACGAAGTACCTGAAGCGACCGAGAAAGTAGCTCACCGATGTACGCCGAGACATTGAGCCTTGAAGGCACCATCGGTTTCGACCCAGAGGAAATCAAAGGGAAATTACCAATGAGCACAGCCCTGGAACGGATCAGAAAACAAGTGCAGCTTCTCGCCGAAGAAACTCAAGAGCCGTGGCAGCGCGACCACGACGAAGCGCTGAAGTGTTTCGAGGCGGGGCAGTGGATCGAGGCACTTAACTTCTTCTTCGATCAGCTCATGCTATTGGACACGAAATGGCGCTCGGAAATATATCGCGGGCAGCGTCCCCACGACGCCGCGTTCGACCAGCTTCTCGGCAAGGTCGTTCCGGAATGGGTACGCGCCGCGTCCGACCGGCTCAAGGCGGTTGAGGAACTGGAGAGGGCCGGCTACGCGGTCGATGGTGCCAACGACTTGCGCCGCCGTATCGCCGACGCCAAGGGCATGACGACTCCCGACGACGAGTTCTTCAACAACGACAAGCTCGTCGCGCTGCGCGACGCCGCCCTCGAAGAACACCGGCGCGGCGAGACGGAAGCATTTGAGAGGATGGACGATGCACCTGCTAAAGTACAAACCGAACCGGCGGAAAAAACATTTCAGGAACTCGCTACCGAGTGGAAGGCGACGCGCGGCCACACTTAATCGGTAGCGCGGATGGCGAAGAACGCGGCGTATCAGGAAATAATCGCACTGGGCGCGGCCGCCATCCCGTTGATCCTGGCGGAGCTGAGAAGGAAGCCGGATCACTGGTTCGTAGCCTTGAACGCCCTAACGAGGGTCGATCCGATCCCGCCGGCCAGCCGCGGAAAGCTCGACGAGATGGCGGCTGCCTGGATTCAGTGGGGCACGGCGAACGGCTACCTCAACTAAGCCATGCCAATCAACTACAGCCTGATGCCAAACCTCAGACCAGAAACGCACCGGATCACCAGTCCGGAAACGCTGCGCTACAATTGCATCGCCTGGGCCGCGCGGAGAGACCGAAGAAATGTGAAAGGGAACCGACCATGCAACCTGCAAGTAAGCAAGCCGGCGCGGCCGACGCACCGCCTCCGGACATTCAGCAACAGTTCCGCAAGCTCGTTCGCCAGTGGAAGAAAGACACCGATCATTTGAGTGTCGTCGGGCGCATGGTGCGGCACCCGGCTTACCTGGAAATCGTCAGCATGGGACCGCCGGCCGTGCCCCTTCTCCTGGCGGAACTTCAGCGCGATCCGGACTTTTGGTTCGACGCGCTTCAGCGGATCACGAAAGAAAACCCCGTCCCGGAACAGAGCGCCGGCAAGGTGAAAGAAATGGCGCGGGCCTGGATTGAGTGGGGTATCGAGAAAGGATACCTGCACGCATGACGAAGAAGCTGCGCCGCCTCTTCCCCAAACTCTTCGGAGGCCAATACCGGGTGACCAGCGCGCGGACGAAGGAATACAACTGTCTCGCCTGGGCTGCCGGGCGCACCGATGAATGGTGGGAAGCCAGGACAGTAGGGATATGGCCACCCGGCGTTCGTAGAGATGGCTCAGTCTCGGCAGCGGTTGAACTCTTTCTCCTCGAAGACTTTTCCTGCACGCATCTCGGTGACGTGGCTCTCGAACCGGGCGTAATCAAATTAGCGATTTACGGAGACGACGGGTATTACACTCACACCGCGCGCCAGCTTCCGAGCGGAAAATGGACCAGCAAAATCGGCAAGCTCGAGGACATTGAACACGACTCGCTTGACGCCTTGACCTCCGTCGCCAAGTGGATCGGGACCAGGGCGGACCTGGCTTACGGAAGCGTTCAGCAGATGATGAGGAAGTAGACAGGCACGCGATAGACCTAACAAAAGCCGTCCGCCTTGAAGGCACTATCGGCTTCGACCGCGAGACGGGGAAGGTGAAGGCGGTTTACTTCCGCATTCGCCCCGGCAAGGCGGAGGCAACCAAAGAGTTCGCCAAGGGCAGCGCCTTCGCCGACTACGACGCCAAGGGGTGCTTGTTGGGTCTCGAATTATTGGGGCCGTGCAAGATCGCCGTCGTCGACCGCATCAGTCGCGGAGAGCCGAAGCCGGTCAAGAGTTTCTTCCGCAACTCGATACCGGCGCAGATGCTGGCGGGGGCGATATAATTGGTGGAGAAGGAGCGGAACGACGAAATACCCAAGAAGAAAGGCTGACGACAACCATGCCACCCGAAGACCTTGACGAATTGTTGCGCAAGCGGCCGTTTGAGCCGTTCCGCATCCAGGTATCCGATGGAACTTTTTACGATATTCGTCACCCCGAATTGGTGATGGTGGGCGTCGAATCGCTCGTTATCGGCGTGCCCGTTGTGGGGAAGAAAATCCCGCTATACGAACGAACGGAGAAAGTCGCGCTGTCGCATGTCGTCAAACTGCTGCCTGTTGACGAGCCGACGGCAAAGGCCGGCGGGACATCAATACCCTGACCCGCCCTGTGTCGCTCGCCCCGGAGTCCGCGTCATGAGCCAGGGTGCCGAATGTACCTGCCCGTACTGCCACTCGACCATGATGATCCCGCGCCACATGGCAGGGACGATCTTTAGCTGTCCGAACTGTTCCAAGAAACTTACGGCGCCTGCCCCGGACGCCATGCCGGTCATCAACTCGCGTCGCCAGCCTCAGCGACACGGATTGCACGGCAGCACCATCTTCTTCGCTGGCCTCGCGCTGGTTCGGATTGCGACGGTGCTGTACGTTCTGCTCACCCCGAGCGCCCTGTTCATGGTTCATGTCTGGTGGCACAAAATCAGCCGAGCGTTCTCATAGCCCGTTGAATGCGGGGATGTTCAGAGCGCCGTCCGCCCACGCCACGAACCCTCGCCGAAGTGCGTCTGCAACCGGCTCATGGCACCTCACTCCGCCCTCTCCCGCACATTAAACTCCAGCTTCCACCGCTGCTTGCTATCGCGGCTCAGGCACCACAACTCCAGCGTCCCGATCTCCGTCATCCGGCTCTGCAGATGCACCGGCACCACCTGGCCCTTCTTCTTCGGCGCTTCCAGCGTCGTCGAGAGCGGGCCTAGCTCGTCGATCTGGCCTTCCCAATCCTCGACCAGCGTGCCGGGCGAGTCGCCGCGGCGCACTGTCGAGCCGAGCAGGCGGAACTCCGCGGGGGCGCCGACCACGAGGCCGAACTCCTGCCCCGGAATGTCCGCCTCGGTGCCCTCTTCCATGCCGAACGGGACGACGCAAAGCGCCTTCATCGGCGGCGGGAAGCCGGGGACGGCGGGCAGCGACGTTTCGACGCCCACGTAGTAGACGCGCGCCGCGCCGCCGCGGATGCGCACGCCCTTGCCGCGGCGCACCTGGCCGTAGTACGCCGCCCCGCGGGCCACCGCCCGGTCCATGTCGTCGTTGTGCAGCACCTTCACCTTGCCGCCGCCCCAGTCGTTCAGCACCGTCACAACGCGGTCGCGCAGGATGTCGGCCTTGAAGACGCCGCCGTTGAACAGCAGCGCCGTCGGGCCGGTCGTCGGCACCGACTTCTTGCCGCGGCCGGGCTTCGGTCTCTCCTTGAGGTCGCCCGAATGGCGCGCCAGGAACTGGGCCAGATGCTTCGTCACCGCCGGATCGCTGGCGTAGGGCAGGCCGAGTTCCTGCAAGCCGACCGCCTTCTGGCGCACCGGCTCGGCGTCGGCGGCACAGGGCGGGAAGAAGCCTTCGAGCAGCACGCGCTCCAGGTCGGCGCGCGGCAGCTCGCCCTTGATCGAGCCGCCGATGACCTTGCTGCCGCGGCCAAGGATCGTCACCGGCGCCGCCGCCAGGTTCGGCTCGGCGAACAGCTTCTCCTTCGCCGCCCGGCAGCTGTGCCAGAGCATCATCATCTGCCCGGAGTCGATTTTGAGGTTGCGCGCCGCGAACGCCTGGGCCATCGTGTGCGCCAGGGCCAGGTCCATGTTGTCGCCGCCGAGCAAGATATGGTCGCCGACGGCCACACGGTTGAGGGCCAGTTGCCCCGCCTCTTCACTGATCGAGATCAGCGTCAGGTCGGTGGTGCCGCCGCCGACGTCGGCGATCAGCACGGCGTCGCCGACTTCCACCAGTTTGCGCCAACCGTCGTGGCTGGCGTCGATCCAGGCGTAAAACGCGGCCTGCGGTTCTTCGAGAAGGGTGACGCGCTCCAGACCGGCGGCGCGGGCCGCCTCGACCGTCAGCTCGCGGGCCACGGCGTCAAACGACGCGGGCACGGTCAGCACGATGTCCTGCTGTTCCAGCCGATGGTCCGGCAGATCCTTGGCCATCTTGAAGTTCCACGCCTCGGCCATGTGCTTGAGGTAGAGGGTGGTCGCTTCCAACGGCGAGACGCGGCGAGCGTTCTCCGGCGCCTTCCACGGCAGTACGGGACCGCGGCGGTCAATGCCGGGGTGGCATAGCCAGGACTTCGCGGAGCTGACGAGGCGCGTTGGAACGAGGGTGCCCTGCTGGCGAGCGAACTCGCCGACGGCAAAATCGCGGTTGGCATCCCACGGTAGTTTCAGGCTGCCGGCGGGCAGCTCGTTGGGACCGGGCAGGTAGAGGAATGAGGGCAGCAGCGGGCGATCCTCGACGACGCCGGGTTGAACGACTTGCGGGATGGGGAAGAACGTCGGCCGTTGCGACTCGGCCTCGCCCGCCCCGGTATCGACGTAGGCCAGGGCGCTGTTGGTGGTCCCGAGATCGATGCCGACGACGAAGCGCGATGTCATACCGCCTCCCGATCGAACCACAGAGACACAGAGAAAACAGAAGGAAAACGGACAAGGAATGCTGGCTATCTCGGCCCTTCTCTCCTCATTTTATGGTCTCTCCGGTTTTCTTCTCTGTGTCACTGTGTCTCTGTGGTTCAAAATTAAGGCAGTTCAACCTCGGCGGGGGCGACGACGAACTCGTCCTGCCCCTCCGGCGGCGCGGGCAGTTTGTAGTCCTTGACGCGCCAGCCGTGGTGGCGCAGGGCGCCGTGGAAGGGCGGGTCGCCGTGGACGTTGCCGGTCAGGCGGATCGCCGAGCGGTCGAAGCCGGCCGGCACCTGCACCGTCTCGTTCTCCTGTTGCGGCAGTACCGGTTCGAGGACGAGATGTTCCTTGATGACCTCCTGCCCTTTCTTGTGAATCTCGCGCACGCCGGCCCCAAGCTGGGCGTCGTCGGCCCCGGAGACGTCTTCGAGCAAGAAGTCAAGCAGCCGGCTTTCGCGCTGGAGAATGGTCAGCAGGCGCAACGGCTCGGCGGAACGCTTCGGCTTCTGCGGTGCGGTTTCGGGGCCTAGCAGCGGCTGCACCTTCGCGGCAAAGGCAGCATCGCCCATGACGCGGTGAAAGGCCTGCCAGGCGAGTCCAACGCGGGCCAAGCTGCCGCCGCCGAGTACCAACAACAGCAGCACTTTCAGGACGACGACAACGCCCAGCGTCGCCAGGACGATCTGATACGCTTCCATGAGGCGATTCCTCAATTTCCTATAGCCCCCGGCTTGCCGAGGGAAAAGCCGCACCCCCGGCAAGCCGAGGGCTA
>JBBQPD010000115.1:0-10947 GCA_038331535.1 Gemmatales bacterium
ACCACCAAATAAAGGGAGTGAACATGCGGCGCAAGTCTACATTCCGCCTCGTACTCGAGGTGTTGGAAGATCGCGTGGTCCCCACGATCTCCTCCGCATTCGAGGTTTTGCAAGATCCCGTGGTCGCCACGACCCACCCGACTGGCCGGGATCTCTATTGGAATCCGCCCAGCATCTCGAGCCACGACTATGAGACTGCGGCCAACTGGCACGTTGGCAGCCCGATTGGAGCAGCTGCGACGACCGGCCCGGCCTCGATCGACAACATCCACTTCACGACGGGCACCAACGTCCGTGTGAGTTGCGTCCTCAACGGTGACGCCTCGGTTAACGGCTTTGAGATGGATAGTAGCGCGACCGGGACTCAGGCGTGGCTCCTTCTGAATGGGCACATCTTCACGGTCCAGGATGCGCACACTGCAAACCTCACCCCGCAGTTCACTTTCCGCTACGGCGACATCTGGATGGACGAATACGGGGCGTCCGAACTCGACATCGTAACCGACGTTAACTACACGTACAGCTGGTCTGGATCTTTCGGCGACGCTGACATCAACGACGAGCTGCATGGTGGCGGCGAGGTCAATATCTCCGGTACCGGCAACTTACAGATACATGGTGGCGGCAAGCACGCCGAGGCGTCCTTCACGGTCATGTCGGGCGCGGGCATGGAGCTCTGCCAGGACTTCTACGGGGCATTCGCGCTTGACCAGGCCGGGAAGATCGAAGTCCAGGCTGATGCCTCCTTCGGTATTAGCACGTCGAGTACGACTCCTTTCAACCCGGAAATCACGCGGTCGAATTCGAATGCGAACGTCCTCGAAAACTACGGCACCATTACCAAGCGCGCTGGTGGGATCGGCGCGACTGGTGGCTCGCCGTCTATCCTCCTGCCGATCGTCAACTACGGTGACCTCGACGTGGAAGACGGAACCCTGCACGTAGTCGATGTGTCGGCGGGTAGCTACGGCGTCGATCAGCAGGGATCCTCCGCAGTCACCAGTATCTACGTCGGCGCTGCCCTCGATTGCGGCACCGGCATGAACATGGACGGAGGCTTGCTCGAGGTCGTCGGCGGCGGTCCCGGCACGGCGACGCTGATCGGCTCGCGTGGCCACAATTTCGGTGGCGGCACCATCAATATCTCCAGCGAGTGGGGCATTAGCCTCGCTGTTCAGGGTATCGTGGACGTCGGCGAGTACTGCACCGTCTACATCCTCCTCGGAGCGAATAGCGGGGACAACACGGCATTGACGTGCGACTCCGACATTAATATTGCCTCTGGCTCCACTCTGGTCGGGGTCCAGGGTGCCGCGCCGAGCGCGAGCGACATGGTCTACAAGATCATGCAAACCACCGGCTCGGTCAACGGTAACTTCTCGACCAGGTTGCTCAACAACCTGGTCGGCAGTAGCCTCGACATCGCCTACACCCCGAGCGTGACGGCCAACACTTATACGCTGACGTCGGTTTGAGATCGATCGCCCCCACCAGGTACAGGAGACATGCTGTGCGAACGAGCCTAATAGTGCTACTCGTCATGGCGTCGCAGGTACGTGCCTGGGAAGGGCGGCTCAACGTGGTCGTCTCATCCCCGCCGCTCTACAGTTTCGTCAAGCAGGTCGGTGGGGACCGCGTCGTTGTCTTGTGCCTATCGCAAGACGACGCAGAAAAGAACGTAGAATCGGTGAAGCAAGCCGACCTGCTACTCGCCGTCGGTCTAGGACTCGACGATTCGATGGCCAACGCAGCTCGCGCTGAGAGTAAGGTGAAGTACCTCAAACTCGGCGAGCACCGGCTCGTAAAAGTACAAGTCCGCAGCGAAGGAGATCAGTATCTGTGGCTCGGCGTCAAGGGTAGTACCGCCCTCGTCCTCGCCATCGGCGAGGAGTTGGGTCGCGCCGATCCAGGTGGAGCGACCACATACTCCGAGAATGCTCGAAAGTATGCTGCTCGGCTGACCACCCTCTACGAGGAGTACTCCAAGAAATTGCGTGGGCGGCGGGTGCTGTCGGTGAGAGGGAAACTCCAGTACCTCGACCTCCACCTCTCCGTCCCATCCGAGGTCGCCCTGGGCAACAAACTCAAGGATGGGAAGTTCCAGGACGTTTCGGACGCCGAGCTTAACGGCCTGCTCGTGCAGGTGAAGAGTGAGGCCATTCAGGTACTGATCGCGAATCCAGAGTACAGTGCTGAGGTCGCCGACCTCCTCCAGACGAGGTTCATTGAGAAGGACATCCGGACTGCTCTCGCAGAATTCGACGTACTCGACAAGGCAGCACCTGGTGAACTAGATGCCGATTGGTTCGAGAAGGCAATGCGCAAGAACTTGGAGCGACTCGCCAGGTAGAGTTTGGACAAACCCATTATTCGTGGTATTCAATCAGTGGTTAGTAGTTAGTAGCAAAACAATCGCTGACTACTGACCACTGACCACCCACCAGTTGGAACCCCATGAATTTCTCCCTTTCCACGATCGGCGTCGGCACCGCCCTCGTGCTAGTTCAGCTCCTGGCGGCGCTGCCGTGGTTGACGATCGTTTTCCTCACCCCCGACGAGCTGATCGCGCTGCGGAAGTCGCTCAAGTTGCCAATGTTGCTGGCGGTTTTGGTCGGCGCCCTCGTCGTCTCGGCGGCCCTCGGCTTCGCGCTGCTGTCGCTCGAACGCAGCGCCCTGGAGTTAATCGGCAAGCTCTACGGCGCTCTCCTCCAGCTGCAGCTCACGGTCGATTTCTTCATCCTCTTCTTCGCCGGATTGCTTTGGGTCTGGCCCAAGGGCGGCGCGATCGCCCAGTCGGCGTTCCGCGAGAGCATCCGGCAACCGATGTTCTGGCTGCTCTTCGGCATGGCCTTCGTCGCCATGTGGATTTCGCCCTTCGTGCCGTACTTCACCTTCGGCGAAGATCACATCATGGTGAAGGAGTTGGGCTACGACACCATCATGCTCGTCGCCGCCATCTTCGGTACGCTGGCGGCCAGCATGTTCGTCAGTGAAGAGATCGAGGGCCGCACCGCCGTCACGCTCATGAGCAAGCCGGTGTCGCGGCGGCAATTCCTGCTCGGCAAGTTTGTCGGCATCATGCTGGCCATCATGTTGCTTTTCGGCCTGCTCGGCTGCTCCTTTGAAGGCGTGATGCTCTACAAGCACTGGTTCGACAAACTGGACCCCGAGCCTTCGCCCACCTGGGTGGTTACCCTCCTCGGCAAACTGCGGCTGCCGGGCGGTTCGTCTCTGGAGTTCCTACGCGGCGTCGGCTTCTGGGCCAATCACACCTTCGAGACGTTGCCTGGCCTGATCCTGAGCCTGTGCCTGGTGACGGTACTGGTGGCGCTGGCCGTCGCCCTGGCCACGCGCGTGCCGATGGTGATTAACATGTGCGTCATCCTGGCGGTCTACCTCCTGGCCAACCTGTCGCCGGTGCTGGTGAGCATCGGCCAGAAAGCGCGGCAACAGCCGGGCGCCGGCGCGGTGGCCCAGATTCTGTCGTTCACATCGCAGCTGTTCGATACGCTCTTGCCGGGACTGTCGTACTTCCGCGTCGGTCCGGCCGTCGTGAGCGACTCGCCGCTGCCCATCGGCGAGTTCTGGGCCTACGTCGGCGCCGCCTCGCTGTACGGCGCGATGTACACCTGCATTCTGCTGCTGCTGGGCTTGATCCTCTTCGAGGATCGCGATCTGGCGTAACGTGCTCGCTCGCCGCTTGCGGCTTAGCGGTCCTGGGCCGCTAAGCCGCAAGCGGCGAACGATCGTTCCGGAACAGACGTGCAAATCTTTCGGCATTTTGCTAGGCTAAATCGGACTCCGACCGTCGCCGGCCATGTCGCGCTGGTCGCCATTCATTCACGCGCACGCACTAAGAGGGAGGCCCCGTGGAACGCGCCGACGCACCCGACACGTTTGCCAAGGCCTGTGCCTACCTGAATTACAGCCCCGTCGCCAAGTGGACCGCGCACGTCGCCGCCGTCGCGTCGGCCCTCTGCTTCGTCGGCCTGCTCGGCGTCCTGTGGGTCTTCGCCGACTTCATGATCGACCAGGGCCGGCTGCCCACCTTCCGCCGTCTGCCGACCGCGCAGCAGGTGCGTTTCATCGACGAGTGGAACAAGTTTACGCCCGAAGAACGCGACGCACGGCTGGAACGGGTAGGCTATTCCGAGGCGGAGCGGAAGCGGTTGGTCGAGATCACGGCCGCTCCCGACCTGCCCCGCGACCAGATCGATCCCCTCTGGCGCGCTCAGCTCGCCGAGATTCTGCGCGAGCGCGTCGGCGACGAGGCCGCCCGGCGCGTCCAGCCGCAGCCAGTCCGCGACGAAGAAGGCCATCTCGCGCCCGACTATTTCTCGGTCAACAACGGCATCCTCAGCCTCGTGGCCCGGTCGCACCTGAGCCACAGTTTCCTGGCGCCGGTCATCGCCTGGGTGGCGCGCTGGAACCACTGGACGTGGAGCATTCACGGCGACGGCACCGGGGTCTACTCGCCGTTTCTGACCGGCCTGTTCCTACTCGGCATCCTGCTCGCCACCCTGGGGGCGCTGTCCGCTCTGATCATGCGCGAGGCCGCCGCCCGCGCCGTCATCGAGGCCACGACCCGCTTGCGCCGGGCCATCTACCATCACACGTTTCGACTGGGAACGCTCGCCTTCCGCGCCCTGGGGCCGACCGAGGCCGTCAGCGTTTTCACGCGCCACGTCGAGGCGGTCCACGAGGCGCTGTACGCGCGCCTCACCGTCTGGTTCCGCGAGCCGATCAAGTTCGGTCTGATCCTGTTGTTCGCACTGATCGTCCACTTCTGGCTGGCGCTGGCGTTCCTGCTGTTCGCGCTGATCGTCTGGATGGTGGGCGGCCAGATCGCCGCTTACTTCCGCCGCCAGGGCCGTGCCGCCACCAACGAGGCCGGCGAACACCTGACCATCCTGCGCGAGAGCATCATGATGATGCGCCTGGTCAAGTGCTACTACCGCATGGAGGAGTTCAACCGCGCCCGCGTCGAACGACAGCTGTCGAAGTACGCCCTGTTGCAATGGACGCGCATGCGCGGCGAGTCGGTGTACCAGCCGCTGCTGACGCTGCTCGGCGTGTTCGCGACGCTCATCTTGCTGTACGTCGCCGGCTTCATCCTGCTGGCCGGGCAGGCGCCCGTGGCCAGCGTCATCGTGCTCGCCACGGCGATGGTCAGCTTGTACCGCCCGGTCGAGTCGTGGCTCGACTCCCGCAAGCACGGCGTTCGCGGCCGCAACTCGGCGGAACTGATCTTCAAGTTTCTCGACCGCCCCAGCGAGGTGCGCCAGGACGGCCGGGCCGAGTTCCTCAACCCGTTGGCCGAGCAGGTCGAGTTCGACAACGTCACCCTGCGAGAGCCGGGCAGCACGCGCCTCCTGCTCGAAGAAGTGTCGCTGTCGATCAAGGCCGGCCAGCGCGTCGGCCTGATCGGAACCGACGATCTGGAGAAGTACGCCCTGGTCTATCTGATCCCGCGGCTGCTCGATCCGTCGAACGGCGAGATTCGCATCGACGCGCATAACCTGCGTTGGGTGACGCTCGACTCGCTGCGCAACCAGATCGCGACGGTGTTGCAACACAACCTGGTCTTCCACGACACGGTGGCGAACAACATCGGCTGCGGCGACCCGGTGTACACCTTGCAGCAGATCATGGACGCGGCAAAGATGGCCCGCGCCCACCAGTTCATCCAGAAGATGCCGCACGGCTACGAGACGCCGATCGGCGACCTGGGCTATTCGCTGACCTTGAGCCAGCAATACCGCATCGCCCTGGCCCGCGCCATCCTGCGCGACCCGGCGCTGCTCATCATCGAGGAACCGGCGGGCGAGCTCGACGAGGAGACGAAGGATCTGCTCGACGACACCATGGCGCGCGTGCTGCCGGGCCGGACGACGATCTTCCTGCCGCACCGGATTTCGACGATCCGCAGCTGCGACAAGCTGATCCTGCTGCATCGCGGCCGGGTCGAGGCGACCGGCATTCACAAAGAGCTGCTGGCGTCGAACCCGTTGTATCGCCACTTGCACTATCTCGAATTCAACGAGATCGACGAGCAGATGTGAGGCGTGAAATTGTTTACGTTTCGCGCGTTTCCGCGCGAAACGTAAACAGACACGATCGTTTCCAGGGAAAGGACACCCGCATGCCCCCCTACCAAGCCGAGCTGGAAGCCGCTCTCGACGCCGCCCGCCAGGCGAGCCAAGCCATCCTCGCCGCCTACACCGAGTTCGTCGCCATACCCAATGCCCGCGCCGACATTTCGACGGAAGCGGACCGGCAATCGCAAGAGATCATCCTCACGCTGCTGCACACCCGCTTTCCCGGCGACGCCCTGTGCGCGGAGGAAGCGACGCCGACGCTGGCCGACAAGCCGCGCATCGGGCCGCGGCTGTGGATCGTCGATCCGATCGACGGCACCCGCGGCTTCGCCAAGAAGAACGGTGAGTTTTCGGTGATGATCGGCTTCGTCGAGAACGGCGCGATCGCGGCCGGTGTGGTGCTGGAGCCGGCGCTGGGGCGACTGACCTACGCGGTGCGCGGCGGCGGCTGCTGGCGGCAGGACGGCGCCGGCGCACCGGAGCGCTGTCGCGTGTCGGCGACAGCCAGGTTGAGCGAGGCGACGCTGACGCAAAGCCACTCGAAGACGGGCATGTCGTCCGGCCCGTCCGACGCGCTGAAGCCGGCGAAGATCGTCGAGAAGTACTCGGCCGGGTTAAAGCTGGCGTTGGTGGCGCGCGGCGAGGCGGACGTGTACGTCAACACCTACAACGCCTTCCACGATTGGGACATCTGCGCCGGCCAGATACTCGTCGAGGAGGCGGGGGGTATGGTGTCGGGATTGAAGGGTCAGAAGCTGCGCTATGGCCTGGAAGGCGCGTGGCAGCGGCACGGATTATTGGCGACGAATGGCGTCCTGCACGAGGACGCGCTGGCGCGATTTCAGGAGCCGCGCACGAAGTAAGCGGTGGTTATTACCCCGCCACTAACTAAGCTCCCGCGCCGCTACCGTCAGGGTGGGGGGGGACCGCTCCGTGAGGGGCGCGGCTCGTGAACATGTCGATCACTTCGGCTTGAACTCCACCGCCGACGAAGGCGTCCCCTTGATCTGCGTCAGGCGAATCTGCGCGATCTCGGCGTGGCGCGTATTCGGGAACAGGTGGATGACACGCTCCAGGTAAAACGTCGCCTGCTGCGGTTGGCCCTTCTTCAACCAGGTGTCGCCCAGCGTCAGGTAGAGCAGACACAGCCGGTCGGCGCTCTGGTCGGCGGCCTGTTTCGTCCACTCCGGGTTGCTTTTGATCTCCTGCGCCATCTGGCTGGCCTCGGCCGCCTCCGGCATCTCCGAATAGCTGCCGATCAGCACCTCGCAGCGGTCCAGGCAGCAGACGAACAATTGCGCCTTGAAGTCCTCCTTGGCGCGGACGAGCAGCTCGCGCGCCCGCTTCGTTCGCTCCTCGCCATTCTCATTGCGGGCGGCCAACGATTGCGACAGGACGGCGGCTTCCCGCGCCGCGGGCGTGCCGGCGTACTGCTTCGTCAGCCCGGTCAGCATCTCGGCGCCCGCGCGGGATTGGCCCTTGTCGATGGCCGTGCGCGCCTCGGCGAGCTTGCCGGCAGCCTGGCTTTCGATCTCCTGAAGCAACTGCCGGGCCTTCGACTGGACCGGCCGTTCCTTGCCGTCCTCGACGATGTTCTTCAATAGGCTGACCGACTTGGCGAAGTCGGCGGCGGCTTTCGTGCGCTCCGCCTCCTGGTAGTCGCGCACCATCCAGTCGGGCGTCACGACGAGCGACAGCGTTTTGATGAGCTGTTCCTTCAGCTTCGGCGCTTCGAGAAATCCCTCCTGAAAGCCGAGGATGCGGCCGTCCGGCGAGGCGAAGACCAGCGTGGGATAGTTGCGGATGTTCAGTTTCTCGGCGAGGTCGGCGTTCCGGTGAGCGTCGATCCTCAGGGGAACGAAACGCTCGTTGAGCAGCGTGCGAATATCCGCGTCGGTGAAGGTGCGAGCTTCGAGTTGTTTGCACCAAAAGCAGGTTTCCGTGCCGAAGTCGATGAGGAGGGGCCGCGACTTCTCCGCGGCTTCCTGGCGGGCGCGGTTGTAATCGGTACGCCATTCCACATCCTGCGCGCGGGCGGCGGGCGCGGCCAAAAGGGCGCAGCAGACGGCCCCTAGCGCGGCGAGCCGATAACACTGCGTCTTCATGGCGGGAATCTCCCAGTCCGACGTCTTCCGAAAAGATTCACCACAAAGACACAAAGGACACAAAGGAAAACAAAAAATAGATCAAAATGAGGTGAATCGGCGGAGGCCGATGTGCCATTTTTTCCTTCTTTTCCTTTGCCTTTCCCTTGTGTTCTTTGTGCCTTGGTGGTGAATCCTCTCACGCGCGGGGGTGCGCCTTGTGGTAGCTGTCGCGCAATCGTTGGGTGGTCACATGGGTGTAAATCTGCGTGGTGCCGAGGCTGCGATGGCCGAGCAGTTCCTGCACGCTGCGGATGTCGGCGCCGGCGTCGAGCAGGTGGGTGGCGAAGCTGTGGCGCAACGTGTGCGGGCTGGTGCGCGGGTCGAGGCCGGCCGTTTGCAGGTACTTCTCCAGCAGTCGGCCGACGCTGCGCGAGGTCAACCGCGTGCGGTTCTTGTTCAGGAACAAGGCGGGCTGCGTATCGGCCCGTGGTCCGGCTAACAAAATCCGCGCCTCCAACCACGTGCGGATGGCCGTCTGGGCCGGGGCGCCGAGCAGGGCCAGACGCTCGCGCCGGCCCTTGCCGCGCACCGTGGCGATGCCATCGTCGAGGTCGAGGTCGGTCACGTTGAGTCCCGTCAATTCGCTGACGCGCAGGCCGGCCGAGTACAGCGTTTCCAGGATGGCCCGGTCGCGCAGCCCCAGCGGCGTCTCGGCCGTCGGCACGGCCAGTAGCCGAAGCATGTCGTCGCGCTGCAAGAAGTGCGGCAACTTCTTGTCGAGGCGCGGGCCGCGCAGACCGGTCGCGGCGTTCGTCGTCAGCACGCCCTGCCGGCACAGGAAGCGAAGCCACGAGCGCACCGCCGCCAGCCGGCGAGCGATGGTCGTCCGGGCGTACCCCTGTTCGTGCAGCCAGGCGAGGTACGCCCGCAACAGGCGCGTGTTGATCCGGTCCGGCCCAACCGCCTGATCGGGAAAGCGGCCGCGAAAGAACTCCACCGCCTGCGTCAGATCCTCGCGGTAGGATTTGACCGTGTGCGGCGAAGCGTTCTTTTCCACGCCGAGGTGGTGCAGGAACTCGGCCAGCGCTTGTTCCATCGGGGTCGCTCGATGTCTCGGGCGCGAAACGAAAACGACGAGAGTCAGAACCGCGGCCGTGCCGCTTCGGGTGTCTCGGGGACGTTCATCTGCTCGTGGGCCTTCTGCGTTAGCACGGAGGCGTCGAACCAGTTGAGACTCAGCGCCGGGTCCGCGGCCTGCTCCTGGAACGCCTCCAGGAGCGGCGCACGGCTACTGTCGTCGTAAATGTAGACGTAGCGCTCGTCCCCTTTGACAAGGGCCAGGACGTTGTATTCCTGACGCACGGTCCACCTCCGATCCCGCCGTCGGCGGTCCCAGGGCAAGGCGCTTCCTACCAGGAAGAACTATCGACCCATGTTCGCGCGAGATCATGAAAGATTCCGCAATCCGGTGGACAGACTCCGCTCGAGCGCCCGCACGGTCAGGTCAAATCGCGCAGACCGCGCAACCCCACCTCCTCGCGCGTGACGAACGGCTCACCGAAACCGACGCCGATGGTCCAGCCCCAGTAGCGAGCGCGGTCGCGGAGGTCATCGAGAAACGTCGGCGAAGCAGTCGGCCGGCCTTCAATGAATTGCGAGCGATAACAAGCCAGCGCTTTCATCTTCGTTTCCAGGTGTTCCGTCACGTCGAGTACGAACGACGCCCGGTGGTGCAGCCGGAGGTGGACGCTGAAGTAATAGAGAATGCGCTGAGGGTAGTGCGGCTCTCCCGGCAGGTCGCTCTTGGTGAGCTTGGCCCAGAAGCGGGCGGCGTCCACCAGAGCGCTGGCCGCGACATGATCGGGATGGGCGTCCTCCCAGAATGGTGCGAAGAGACAGCGCGGCTTCAACTGACGGATCATGCCGGCCAGCTTCGCCCGCGCGTCGAGGTCGGCCTCCAGGCGGCGGTTGGTCAGCCCCAGGTTGCCGCGCCACGCCAACCCGAGCACTGCCGTCGCCGCTTCTGTCTCACGCCGGCGAATCTCCGGACTGCCGTGCGGCGTCGGTTCGCCGTCCGTCAGGTCGAGCACGCCGACCGACGCTCCTTGGGCCTGCAAGAGCAAGATGCTGCCGCCCATGGCCAGCTCCGCGTCGTCCGGATGAGGCGCAATGACGAGATAGTCGAGCATGGCGGTTCCCCCCTCCCTATTCCCTATTCCGGTTTCCTGCCTACCATCTGTATAGCCCCTCCGCCTTTCCGCGGACCGAGGAAGAATGGCCAGGAAACGCACCACCTCTCCGGCGCCCACACCCTCGGCCGCCGCCTCACGCGGCGGACTGACTGCCGAGCGCATTCTCCGCCTCAACCGTCTGCTCCGCTTGCTCGACGTGCCCCAGAAGCGCGAGACGCTGACCCGCCGGTTGCGCATCGACGTGCGCGGCTTCTACCGCGACCTGGAGTCGCTGCGGCAGGCCGATATCAAGGTGACGCTGGAGGACGGCCGCTACACGCTGGTCGGCACGGTGGAAGCCGCCGTGGCGAGCTTGCCGTTCCCCGATCCGCGCTTGACCTGCGGCGAGGCCCGCATCCTGGCGACAGGCCGCACCGCCGTTCATCGCAAGCTGAGAGAGCAAATCGAGCGCTTGACGACATGACAAGGATGGTTGGGCGTCGCGAAGCGCTACAAACCAGCCTGCGCTGCTTCTCCCGTCGTTGAGCCGCGAGCGCGGGCGCCCCGCACTCGCGGCTCAGCAATCTTTCC
>JBBQPD010000116.1:0-10930 GCA_038331535.1 Gemmatales bacterium
GGTCGCTGCCGGCGCCGTTGCTCGAGCTGTTCAAAGGGATTCCACCGGCCGCCACGCCGATGGATGTGATTCGCTCCGCCGTCAGTATTCTGGCCCACTACGACCCGGAGACCGAGAATAGCGCGCGCGCGGCCGATCTACGCAAGTCGGAGCGGCTTCTCGGTCAAATCCCCGTCGCCATCGCCGCTTTTGCCCGCACCGTCAAGGGGCTGGCACCCGTGCCGGCGCGGCCGGACCTGGGTCATGCCGCGAACTTCCTCTACATGCTGCGCGGCTCGGAGCCGACCGCGGAGGCGGCGCATGCCTTCGATGTGTCGCTCATTCTCTACGCCGAACACGAGTTCAACGCCTCGACGTTCACGGCCCGCGTCGTCACCTCGACCGAGTCGGACCTGCACTCCGCGATCGTCGCCGCCATCGGTGCGCTGAAAGGTCGGTTGCACGGCGGAGCGAACGAGAAGGTGGTCGATCTCATCCGCGCCGCCGGCAAACCGGACCAGGCGGAGCGCTGGCTGCGGGATGCGCTGGCCCGGAAAGAGCGCGTCATGGGCTTCGGCCATCGCGTCTACAAGGCCGGCGACGTTCGCGCCCGCATCCTCCAAACGTACGCGCGCGCGGCGGCCGAGGCGGCGGGCTTCCTGGAACTGGAGGAGACCGCTGCGGTATTCGAGCGGGTTTTGGCGGCGGAGAAGAACCTGCACCCGAACCTCGACTGGCCCGCCGGACGGCTCTACAACGCTCTCGGCCTGGAAGTTCCGCTGTACACGCCCATCTTCGTCATGTCCCGCGTCGTCGGCTGGGCCGCGCACGTCATCGAACAGACCGAGAAGAACCGCCTGATTCGGCCGCGCAGCCGCTACATCGGGCCAGAGCGCCGCGAGGTGAAAGCGCTGGCCGAACGGGGGAAATAAGGTTCATCCGACAAATGCGCGCAGCAAATGTAAGGGCGGTGAGAGTTTACCATGTTTATCACGGTACAGAACTCGAACCGTCCTTCCCGCCCCGCTGGGGGTGTACCAGGGGTAGCGTAGACGACCTTTCCTTAGTACTTGCACGTTCAAAGCTTAGGACAAGAAAAGTCGTCTACGCCAGTCGTCTACAAGCTAGCGACCTCTGGTCCTCCGTAGACGAGAGGTCCCGTTCGGCGGCTTTCGGGGAGCGGAGTTCGGGGCCGCGCCTCGGACTACCCTCAAGACTGCACGCATTTCCCGGATGAACCATATTTTGCTTGCTTCGAACGGCACGGGAGATTATTCTCCTATCATGTTCCCGATCTTTTCTCAACTACTCCACGGTGCGTCATGGTTGCAAGACGTCGCTCCGGGTTCACGCTGATCGAGTTGCTCGTCGTGATCGCCATCATTGCGGTGCTCATTGGCCTGTTGCTCCCTGCCGTTCAAAAGGTCCGCGAGGCTGCGGCACGGTTATCGTGCGCCAACAACCTCAAGCAGCTCGGACTCGCCTTGCACGGCTATGTGGACACGAACCAGAAGTTGCCGCCCGCGGGAAAAGGCTACGGCTGGTGCAACGTCTCTCTCCCCGCCCACCCGGGAGATTCCCAGATTTACAACCTCAACGGGCTTTCACTCCTGCTGCCTTTTTTCGAACAACAGACACTGGACAAGAGCCTCAACCGCGCCCAGGCGATGAGCCCGCAGAACACCGGCTATTGCTGTGCTTACCAGGGTAACACGATGGGCACGGTCGTCGGCGACCCGGCGACAAACGGTAACGCCGCCCTGATGGGAACGAAGCTGAAGGTTCTTCTCTGCCCGTCGGACAATGGTATTCCCATGCAGGGGGTTGGCTCGTCCGCCTACTCCCCTGGAGGAAGCTACGACGGCGCCAAGACCAATTACGACTTCATCACGTCGGTCGGCGATTTTGCCTGCAATAACTGGAGGAGCGCGGCGCCGAACGCCCGTACCATGTTTGGGGAGAACAGTACCACTCGCCTCACCGACGTAACGGACGGCACCAGCAACACCATCGCCCTGGGAGAGACGACGTTGAATGTGTACAACGGCCGCACCGCCTGCTGGGGCTACCGCGGTTGGGTGATGACTGGCATCGACCTGAACTACGGCATCAACGACTGGTCCTTCCCCGGCATCCAACCCCAACTTGGGCGGCTCGGGAGTTGGGGACGCGCCGGCAGCTTGCATCCCGGCGGCGCCCAGTTCTGCTTCGCCGACGGCTCGGTGCGCTTCATCAGCGACACCACCAATACGACAACGCTCTCACGCCTCGGTTACATGGCCGACGGCGCGATCGTCACTCTCCCTTGAAATCGATCCACCGAAGCGTCCGCCTCGACGGTTACTGCAATGGAGCTGTCAGCATGTTGCTCTGCGTGAGATGGGGTTGCGCCGGCCTGCTGACATTCCTTCTTGTCGGTTGCGGCGACTCGACGGGGACCATTCCCGTGACGGGTACGGTGACACTGGACGATAAGCCGTTGCCGGACGCCTTGGTCACGTTTCATCCCGAAGGGGATACGGCGGGCCTGGGAGGTACAGCCAGGACGGACGCGGAAGGGAAGTACACCTTAACACCCGCCAAAGGGAGCGGCGGCCTTCCTGCCGGCGATTATGTTGTCGTCGTGAACCGTTTCCTCCAACCCGACGGCTCCGCACTTCCGCCGGACGTGCCGCCGATGGAATCGAAGGCTCGCGAATCGCTGCCCTCGAACTACACTTCGCGCAAAAGCAGCACGCTCAAGGCCAAAGTGTCGAAGGAGAAGCCCACCTACGATTTCGCTCTGAAGTCCGCCAAGAAATAAATCCGATCCTCCTCATTCTACCCATGCGGCGTCAACGTCTGCCTCCGCTCGCAAGAATAAGCTATGTTCGTAATGTTCCCCTCTCCCGCGACTCTCTCCCCATGATGTTCTGGACGAGGCGCCTTCCCGTCGGCACTTTCGCCCGACCGGGAGGGCGCGCCTGCCTCAAGAGGTGGTCATGGCGGCGCCCGCGACGACGGACGATTTTCTCGACCTGGTCCGCAAAAGTGAGTTGATCGACCCTTTCGAGCTGAGCGCGCACCTCGACGCCCGCTCCGCTAGGGCGGCGCTGCCGCACGAGCCGAAACAGCTGGCCCGTCTCCTTGTCAAAGATGGATTGCTGACGAAATTTCAGGCCGAACAACTTCTCGGCGGCAAGTACAAGCCCTTCACGCTGAGCGGAAAATACCGGCTGCTGGAACGTCTCGGCATCGGCGGCATGGGCTTCGTTTACCTGTGCGAACACCTGTCGTTGCGCCGCCGGGTGGCGATCAAGGTGTTGCCGACCGCCCAGTCCGAGTCGCCGTCCGCTCTTCAACGTTTCCGCCGCGAGGCGCGGGCTTCCGCCGTCCTCGACCATCCCAACCTCGTGCGCACGCACGACCTCGACCACGACGGCAAGATGCACTTCCTGGTCATGGATTACGTCAACGGCCGCAGTTTCCAGGAGATCGTCGCCGCGCGCGGTCCGCTGTCCATCGAGCGAGCGGCGCACTACGTCGCCCAGGCAGCGTCCGGCCTGCAACACGCGCACGAGCGCGGCCTCGTCCATCGCGACGTCAAGCCGGCCAATCTGCTGCTCGATCGCGGCGGCGTCGTGAAACTCCTCGACCTAGGCCTCGCCCGTTTCTTCCACGACGATGCCGACGATCTGACGCGACAACACGGCGGCAAGAGCGTGCTGGGCACCGCCGATTACGTTGCCCCCGAACAGGCGCGGGACAGCCACGGCGCCGATATCCGGGCGGACGTTTACAGTCTCGGCTGCACGTTTTACTTCCTGCTCACTGGCACTCCGCCTTTCCATGCCCGCAAGAGCCTCGGTCAAAAGCTGATGGCGCACCAGGCCGAGCAGCCGGCGTCGGTGCGCGCTTCTCGCCCGGAAGTGTCGCAAGAACTGGCCGCGGTCCTGGAGAAAATGCTGGAGAAAGCGCCGGAAGACCGCTATCAGACTCCCGCCGAGTTATTCGACGCGCTCGAACCGTGGACGCGGAACGCCATCGCTCCCCCCGCCGTGGAAGAAATGCCGCAGTTCTGTCCCGCCGTGCAGGCGGGAAACTCGACCATCACCTCGCGCAACCTGACGCTGTCCGCCATCAATCTGGGGAGCAAGATTCAGTTCGCCCGCGCCTCCTCGACGCCGCCGCCTCCTTCCCGCCGCATCCGCGCCGCCCGGAAGAACGAGACGTCTCCGGTTCCTTCCGAGGTGACGCAGCGCGCCGGCGGGCCGTTCATCTGGACGGGGGTCGTCGCCGCCTTGCTCGCCGCGGCCTGCGCCTATCTGCTGCATTGACGTTTACGTTTCGCGCGTGAACGCGCGAAACGTAAACAAAATTCTCTTGCATCCACTTCCGCGCTCCGCGATAGTAGAAGAGTCGATCCCGCCTTCCGCGCACGCTACCTCCGCCTTGACGGCCCGCCTGACCCCTGTAACCATGAACAGAAGCCGCCCCGTCTCCGAACGCCGGTTCGAGACGACGTTTTCTCACCTGGGTTGATGCATGGCTTTGAAACTCCGCTGCCGTACACCGTTTCTCGCCTGGGGGGGTCTGTGCGCCCTGGTGACGCTGGTCTCCGCAGGATGCGGACCGGACGAGGGCGTTCACGCCTACGACACCTCGAAACCGCCGCCGCCCGTGCAGCGCATCCTCAACCGCATCATCGGCGCCTTCTTCGATACGAAGGACGCTACCTGGTCCTTCAAGTTCGTCGGCCCCGAACCGGTGGTCAAAGAACACGAAGACGATATCCGGAATTTTCTGCATTCGCTCCGATTCGCGGGCGACGCTCCGATATACAAGGCTCCGGAAGAGTGGAAGCCTGCCCCAAATGTTCCCGGCCGTCACGCCGCCTTTCTGATCGGTCCAAAAGAGAAGCAGATTGAACTGACTATCGTCAAGCTCGACCCGGATGGCCTGAAAGACCAAAAAATCCTCGACAACATCAATCGCTGGCGCCTGCAACTCGATCTGATGAAGGTCGATCTGGCGACGGCGCAGGATTCGGTGACGGAGTTGAACGTCGACGGTGCGCGGAAGGGCGCCTACATCGACCACCTCGTCGGGCCTGGTTCCGGAAAGACGCAGGCCGGCATGGCAATGCCGGGAATGAAGCGGCCGAAACCGACCGTCCGCGGTGAAGCCTTCGCGTATGTGTTGCCCGAGAAATGGAATGAGCTTGGGCCGGACGCCGCCCCAAAAGATCAGAGACTACCGACCAAGCGCGAAGCAGCCTTCGAAGTCGTCGACGGAAGAAGTAGCGCCCTGATCACCATCATCTCCTTTCCGGGCGACGTTGGCGGGCTAGCGCGCAACATCGACCGCTGGGCCGGCGAGGTCGGCATCGGCAAGATGACACAGGAACAGATGATCGCGGTGACGAAAGAAGCTACCGTCGCCGGGGAAGATGCCGCCTACGTCGATCTCCTCGGGCCGGACGGGGCCGAGAGGAAGCGTACTCTTGTGGTGATGGTGCCGCACAATGGCAAAACGTGGTTTATCAAGATGATGGGGCCGGCGGAACTCGTCGGCCGAGAAAAAGAGCGTTTCGACGCGTTCCTCAAGACGCTCAAGTTCCAGGGAGGCCGCTAATGAGTAACACGCTGGCCGAGACGGGCGTCACCACGGCCCCGCCCCCTGTAAAGCCGACTGACGCTCTGCCGACTCGTCCGGAGCCGGCGGCCGCCCGCTTGGGCTGGCCGATCCGGATCCTCCTTTTCGTCTTGATCGTGGGCATTCCGCCGCTGGCCCTGCTCTACCGCAATCCTCTGCCGACCTTCTTCGGCTGGCTCCCGGCAGAGTGGCTCTTGAATGGCGCTATGTTCGTCCCGGTCGTCGCCTTGATCTTCGTGCTCATCCGGATTTCGCGCCCGTCGGGGCCAGTCCGCAAAACGATGCTGGTTCTCGGTTCCTTGCGTGTGACGGTCGTCGTGTTCGCGTTATCGATGGTTCTCGTCTTCTGCGGCACGCTGGCTCAAAAGGACGCCAGCATGTTGACGGTCGTCGGCAAGTATTTCCGCTCGTTCTTCGTTTGGATCGAGCTGCGAATCTTTTTCCCGACTCCCAAACCGCCTCTAAAACCGATTCACGGCTCCATCCCATTCCCTGGTGGATGGCTCATCGGTGCCGTGCTGCTGGTCAACGTGCTCGCCGCTCACATCGTCCGTTTCCGTTACACTTGGAAACGGCTCGGCATCGTGCTGACCCATGCGGGTATCATCCTGCTGATGAGCGGCGAACTCATCACCGGTTTGTTCGCGGTCGAGGCGAACCTGACCGTCCTCGAAGGGTCGTCGTGCAACTACCTTGAGGAGCGCGACAAGGTCGAATTCGCCGTCGTCGATACGTCCGACCCGAACTCGGATCGCCACATCATTGTTCCCGAAAATGTGCTGAAGAGACGGGCGCGGGTCTCGAACGAGGAGCTGCCATTCGATCTGGAGGTCATCAAGTACATGAGCAACTCCGACCTCGTCGATCTTGAAGAGCCTGACCCGAAGAACCTCGCCACCACGGGCTACGGGCTTAAGTACAAGGCCGTGGACAAGAAGGAGAACGCCGGCGCCGACAGCGAAGCCGGCCGCGACCTTGCCTCGGCATACGTCCGCCTCCTGAACAAGGAGACGGGCCAAGAGATCGATACGCACCTCGTCTCGATCCTGATCTCGGCCGTGCCGGGCAGACCGGAACAGAAAGTCCAGGTAGGCGACAAGACGTATACCGTCTCGCTCCGTTTCAAGCGCGTCTACAAGCCGTATACCGTGTCTCTGCTCAAGTTCGATAGCGACTACTATCCGGGCACGAGCATTCCGAAGAACTACTCCAGCCTGGTTCACTTCACCGATTCGTCGCGCGGCGTCGATACGACCGTGCTTATCAAGATGAACCAACCTCTCCGTTACCAGGGGGAGACGTTCTTCCAGGCGGACTGGACGAGGCACGCCAAGGGGACCGTCCTTCAGGTGGTGCGCAACCCCGGCTGGTTGCTCCCCTACGTCTCGTGTACCCTTGTGGCCATCGGCCTGCTCATGCACTTCGGCATGTACCTGATGACCTTCCTGCAGCGGAGGGCCGCGATATGATTCCAATGCTGTTGCGCGTGTTGTTCTGGCTCATTCTCCTCAGCGGCGCGGCCGCGATCATCTGGCGTGCCCTGCGTAAGCCGGGACCGGCCGGCTATTTTCCTGCCGCGGCAGTTGTCGTCAGCGTGCTCTGGCTTACCGTTGCCGCCATGACTCCTGGCGAACAGGAAGAACATTTCAACCTCTACGAATTCGGAACCCTGCCGGTCCAGGACGGTGGTCGAACCAAGCCGCTCGACACGTTCGCCCGTATGTTCCTCATGCAGTCGAGCGACCGGCAGTCCTACGTCGATGAGAAGGGGGACTCCCAGCCAGCCATCAAGATCGTTCTGGATCTCATGTTCCAGTCGCCAAAAGTGGTGGGCGAATACCCCATTTTCCGTGTCACGAACGCCGAATTGCTGGACATGCTCGGCGTCGAAGCACGTACGGGGTTCCGCTACTCGATCGGCGAGTTGTTGGCGCGCGAGGGAAACAACAAACGCTTGCTCGACGAGTTCAGCGCCGCGCGGGAGCGTGGCAAGGACGACCGCAGTCAGCGCGACCGTGCCGTCCTGGAACTGATGGAACACATCGAGACCTTTCAGGCCATCGCCGCCCTGAGAACGCCGCGTTTCGTCCGTTCCGAGCAGGATCCTGAGAACTGGGAAGAGCTGGCGGCCTTGTTTCCCGATGGGCTCAAAGCCGCGGACAGCGACACGCTGGCGACACGGCCCGAAGTGCGGGCGCTCGGCAGCATCCTGGAGACGTACGCGGCCGGCGACCCGAAGAAGTTCAACGCGGCCGTGGCCAGTTACAAGGAAATGTTACCGACCGCGGGCGTCGCCGAGAAAGACGTCAAACGTATTGAGCTTGAGTCGTTCTTCAACCACCTCGAGCCGTTCTTCGTGTGCAGTGTGCTTTACGTCTGTGTCTTTCTGCTTGCCATCCTCGGGCTACTCGCCAATCTCGGCTGGCTTTCCTGGGCGGAACCGCTGAACCAGTCGGCCTTCTGGCTCGGCGTGATGACCCTGGCCGTCCACACCTGGGCCTTGTTCACTCGCATGATCTTGATGGACCGGCCAATGGTGTTCGTGACGAACCTGTACGGGACGGCGATCTTCATCGGCTGGGCGACTGTCATGCTTTGCCTGGTGCTCGAACGCCTGTATCGCAACGGCATCGGCAACGTGCTCGCGGCCGTTCTCGGCTCGTTGACGCTTCTCGTGGCTCACAACCTTGCGACCGGCGACACGCTGGAAATGCTGACAGCCGTGCTGGACACGAACTTCTGGCTCTCGACCCACGTTACCTGCGTGACCTTCGGCTACGCGGCGACCTTTGTGGCGGGCTTCATCGGGCTGGCGTTCATCGTCCTCGGCGTCCTGACGACGAGCTTGAGAGGAGCGAACGTGAAGGTCGTCGGACAGATGCTCTACGGCATCCTCTGCTTCGCGCTGTTCCTGAGCTTCGTCGGCACGGTGCTGGGCGGCATCTGGGCCGACCAGTCGTGGGGGCGCTTCTGGGGCTGGGATCCGAAGGAAAACGGGGCGATGCTCATTGTCATCTGGAACGCCCTGATCCTGCACGCACGCTGGGCCGGCATGGTCCAACAGCGCGGCATGGCCGTACTCGCCGTCGCCGGCAACATCATCACGGCCTGGTCGTGGTTCGGCACGAACATGTTAGGCGTCGGTTTGCACAGTTACGGCAAGATCGACGAGCAACTATTCTGGCTGCTAACCTTCATCTTCTCGCAGATCGCGGTCATCCTCGTAGGCGTGCTGCCGCTGTCGATGTGGAGCAGTTTCAATGCGAAGGCGGAAGTGCCGCCCTTCGTCCCGCCGACCGTCGATTCGCCGAAGAAGATAAAGGGCAAAAAGGGCGTGGGCAACATCCAGCCGGCGTAACCTGAATTGCAGCTTGCGGCTTCGCGGGGGATGCCCGCTAAGCCGCAAGCGGCAATCCTCCCTCACATTTCCAACCCCACCGCCGTCGCGACTTTGCGGCACTCGACCATCATCTGGCGGAACTGCGCCGGGGTCAGCGCCTGGAAGCCGTCGCTGAGCGCCTTGTCCGGGTTCGGATGAATCTCGACGATCAACCCGTCCGCCCCCGCGGCCACCGCCGCGCGCGCCATCGTCGCCACCAGGCTCGCTTTGCCTGTGCCGTGACTCGGATCGACGACGATCGGCAGGTGCGTCTTCTGATGCAGGTACGGCACGGTCGCCAGCGGCAGCGTGAAGCGCGTGTGGTCCTCGAAGGTGCGGATGCCGCGCTCGCACAGCATCACGTTCGTGTTGCCCGTCTTCAGGATGTATTCCGCCGCAAGCAGGAACTCGTCCATCGTCGCCGCCGGGCCGCGCTTGAGCAGGACGGGCAATCCCGATTCGCCGACCGCCTCTAGAAGCGGGTAGTTCTGCATGTTGCGAGCGCCGACCTGCAATACATCGGCGAACTTCGCCACCACTTCGACCTGTTCCTTGGCCATCACTTCCGTGACGACGGCCAAACCAGTCGCCGCGCGTGCTTCGGCGAGCAGTTCCAACCCCTTTTCTTTCATCCCCTGAAAGCTGTACGGACTGGTGCGCGGCTTGTACGCGCCGCCGCGCAGAGCGGTCGCGCCCGCCGCCTTGACGATGTGGGCGATCTCCAGGATCGATTCACGGCTCTCGACGGAACAGGGGCCGGCGATAACGCCGAGATGTCCGGCGCCGACTTTCAGGTCGCGCACCTGGACGCAGGTCGGTTCCTTCTTGACCTCGAAGCTGGCCATCTTGTAGGGCGCGAGGATCGGGACCACTTTATCCACGCCCTCGATGGTTTCGAGAGCCTGCTTGGCGCCGTCGCGCTTTTCGCCGAGGGCGGCCACGACGGTGCATTCGGTGCCGACGATCACATGGCTGCGCAGGCCGAGCTGCTCGATGTGTTCGATAACCTGGTCCAACTGGGACTGAGGCGCCCCGGCCTTCATGACGACGATCACGGTAGTTTCTCCGCAATGGACATCGGCGATATAGCCCTCACGAGCCGCGACCGTCAGGGAGCGTTCTGGCCAGAGAGCTCCCTGATGGTCGCGGCTCGTGAGGAACTCAATACCCGTTCAATGTATGATCGGCCCGCGAGCTTGTCGTTTCGCGAAACGGCAAGCCGGTTTGACCGTTCTGCGGCACTGACCTAAAGTTCAGCCGGACCCGAATCGGGAGGATGCTGCCGATGTCGCACGCGCTGTCAACTCGCCGCCCGTTCCTCCTCGGCGGAGCGCTCGCTCTCGCCGTCGCCGCGCTGGCATGGCAGCTCGCCGCGACACCGACCGTTCTGCTCAAGCTGCCGCTGTTCGACTTTGCCGCCTTCTGGTCCGCCGGCCGTCTCAATCACGACGGCGTGGACCCCTACGATCCCGAACGGCTGAGTGAGCTGCAACACGCCGCCGACCCCAGTCAAACAGGCGTTCTCGTCATGTGGCCGGCTCCGTGGGCGCTGGCACTCTTGAAACCGTTCGCCTTTCTCGACGCCGGATTCGCGCATCTTCTCTGGCAATTGCTGATTTTCTGCGTCCTCGTCGGCGCCGCGGACTGGGCCTGGCGCCTCTACGGCGGACCATCCGACCAGCGCTGGGTGGCGTGGCTCATCACCTTCACGTTCGCGCCGAGCATCTTCGTCCTCGTCGCGGGGCAGTTCGGACCGGTGCTCTTGCTGGGCTTCGTCGCCTTCCTCTACTTCGTCCGCACCGGCCGCGAGGGACTGGCTGGCGCGAGTCTCGTCCTCGCGGCCATCAAGCCGCAGCTCAGTCTGCTGTTCTGGCTAGCGCTGCTGCTCTGGGCGATTGAGCGCCGCAAGTGGCGGCTGGTCGTGGGCGGGTTGCTCGG
>JBBQPD010000117.1:0-10790 GCA_038331535.1 Gemmatales bacterium
AGGAAAATCCTCACGAGCCGCGACCGTCAGGGAGCGCTGTTGCCGGCGCTCCCTGACGGTCGCGGCTCGTGAACCTCGATCGTGCCGCGCAATTCACTCTTTCACCAGTCCCCTGTGCTGGCAATCCCCAGGCCAATTCATAACCATTACTGGCGACGAAGTAGGCAGTCGGAGCAGATACGGAGTACCCTGTACCGTGTACGGGGTGCTCCGTACTCCGTATTCGTCTCTATTTGCGTTGCGGTACGCTCTTTGCCCGCAGTTCATTACTTGTAAATTGACACAGTCCCCTCCCGCGCTGGCGCTCCATGCGGTTTCATTTCGCCACTCCCGACTTCCTGTGGCTCTGCCTGGCCGTACCGCCGCTGCTGTGGTGGTTGCTGCGCCAGCGGCGCCACGCCCTGCGCCACCCCGTCGCGGGCGTTCTCGCCGGGCTGCCATCGGGCCGAGCAAGGATCGCTCGCTGGGGCGGTGCCGTCCTGCGCAGCCTCGCGTTGCTCCTGTTGGCAGTCGCCCTCGCTGGGCCGCGCTGGCCCGATCTGCGCACACGCATCGAAACCGAAGGCGTCGCCGTCATGATGGTCGTGGACGTCAGCGGCAGCATGGGCACGGAAGATTTCGACTGGGACGGCGATACGATCACCCGGCTGGGAGCGGCGAAGCGGGCGTTCGCGCTCTTCGTCAAGGGCGGCGACGCCGGAGGGCTGAGGTTCGACGGCAGGCCATCCGACCTTGTCGGCGTCGTCGCCTTCGCCACCCGCCCGGAGGCGGTCTGCCCGCCGACGCTGAGCCATTCCGTCGTCCTGAAATTGCTGGAGAAGCAAGAACCGGTCAACATCGCCACCGAGGCGGACACGAACCTCAGCGACGCCTTGGTGGTGGCGCTGGTCCGACTGCGAAATACGCCGGCACGGCGCAAGGTGCTGGTCCTGCTCAGCGACGGCGACTACACACCCGGGCAGAGCAACACGCGCTCCGGCTGGAAACCCGAAGAGGTGGCCCGCATCGCCGCCGAGATGCAGGTTCCGATCTACTGCATCGACGCCGACCGTCGGCCCGCGCTGACGACGACGGAGCGGCGCGCGGCGATCGAGACGCAGCAAAACCTGGCGGCGACGACCGGCGGCCACTACTTCCCGGCAGGCGACACACGCGGCCTGCTCACCGCTTACCAGTCGATCGACCGGCTGGAGAAGAGCGACATCACGAGCTATCGTTATCGCCGCTATCACGAAGCGTATCCCTGGCTCGGCGGCGCGGCGTTCCTGCTGCTGGTCCTGGCGTCGGTCCTGGAAATGACCGTGTGGCGGAAGTTACCCTGACCGTGCCGCTTGCGGCTTAGCGGATTGTGTCCACCAAGCCGCAAGCGGCAATCGGTAGAACCATGCGTCACCTGTTCCTGCACCCGTTGCTGCTTCTGTTGTTGGCGCTGCTGCCGGCGCTGGCGCTGCTCGCGCTCTGGGCGCGGCAACGGCGCCGGCAGGCGCTGGCCCTGCTCGGCATGGGGCCGCGCGGCGGCGCGCAGCGCCGGCCGAATCGGCTGCTCGGCTTGTGCTGGCTGCTCGCCCTGCTTCTTCTCGGCGTCGGCAGCGCCGGGCCGCAGTGGGGCAAGGAATGGGACCAGGCCGTTTCGGGCCGCGATCTGATCGTCGTCCTCGACTGTAGCCGCAGCATGTTGGCGGAGAACCCGAGCCGACTCCGCCGCGCCCGCGCCGCCCTGCTCGACCTGAGCGGCGAGTTGCAGAAGCGCGGCGGTCATCGTCTCGCTCTCGTCGTGTTCGCCGGCAAGGCGCGGCTGGCCTGTCCGCTGACACACGACTACGACCACTTTCGCGACGCCCTCGGCTCGGCGAGAGACGTCGAGTCGTTGCCGTTTGACCCGGGGCTTGCCCCTGGACCGAAGGACGCATCGGGCACACGCATCGGCGCGGCCCTGCAAGTCGCCCTGGAAGGCCGCGACCCGCGTTACCCCGGCGGCTGTGAGATCCTGTTGCTCTCCGATGGCGACGACCCGGCCCGCGATGGCGAATGGGAAGCCGGTGCCGCCGCGGCCCGCGCTGTCGGCATCCCAGTCTACACGGTTGGCATCGGCAATCCGAATCCCGACGAGGACGAGGCGAAGCTGGTCATCAACCGCGCGGTGCAGCAAGGGGCAGACGGCAAGCCGGTGCTGACGCGGCTGGAAGAAGAGCCGCTGCGCCAGATCGCCCGCACAACGCACGGCACGTACACGGCAATGCAGACGCGGCCGCTGGCGCTGGGCCGGTTGTACCTCGACTGGGTCGGCGACAAGCCGGCGCGCGAGGACGCCGACGACGCCCTCCCGGTGTATCAGTCCCGATATCTGTGGTTCCTGACGCCGGCGTTCGTCCTGTTGTGTGCGACGTTCGCGCTACCAGCCCGCAGCGCAAGCAAGGGTGGAATGGAGACGCGACCATGAAACGCATCGTGATTCCGTTGCTCGTCGTCGTCGCCCTGTCGCTGGCCGCCGCCCCGGCAACGGAGACGGAAGCGCTGCTGCGCGAGGGCAACGCCGCCTTCCGGCGCGGCGACTACACGGCGGCGGCGGACCGGTACGAGCGCGCCGGGTTGCACACCACCGAGCCGGCTTTGATCGCGTTTGACCTTGCCGCAGCGAAATACCGCCAGGCCGTGGCGTCGGCCGACAACCGGGCGAAGCACCTGGAAGAGGCGAAGCAGTACTTCAGCTGTTGTCTGCGGAAGGAAGATCCACGCCGCGCGAGTGCCCTGCTCTACCTCGGCGCCTGCCTGCTGCAACAGGCGCTCGATGGCGACGCCGACCGGGCCAGGGAAGCCATCGATCACCTGGAGGAATGCCTGCGCGTCCCCGACCTCGAGGAAGCGTCCACCGACGACGCCCGGCACAACCTGGCGCTCGCTCGGTTGCTCGTTGCCCAGGCGCCGCCGTCCGCGCCCAACACGTCGCGCTCCGAAGACAAGCCACCGGACGAGGGCGGTCCGAGCACGAAGCCGAAACCGAAGGAGCGGCCGCGCACGGTCGAGACGGGCATGAACCCGAACGGCGATTCGACGAAGGGACAGACCAATTCGCGGAGGAAGCCCGGCGACGTCAAGGCCGACATGAATCGAACGGGCAACGATTCCCAAGACACGAAGGCCGGCGGCGATCGGGCGCGGCACAGTCCCGACGGCGCGGCGATCGACCCGGCTGACGCGCGCTCTCTCAAGGACGCGTTCGACCGCATCCTTGAAGAACAGCAGGCGTACAAGCGGAAGAAGGTGCTGCCGCCCGCTCGTGGTGTGAAGGATTGGTAGAGGCGACCTTATGTCCGCGGTCCGATTTCTCATCGCCCTCCTCTTGCTCGGCGTGCTCGCCGGGGCGGACGAACCGCCGCCCGAAACGGAAGACGCACGCCCAGTCGGCTTCCCCGCCGGTGAGGCAGACAGCGGGGCGCGCGGCCGCTATTTTCGCGTATCGGCGACAGCTGAGCCGACCACCGTCGAAGCCGAGGAGGCGTTTACCCTGACCGTGCGCATCACGGCGCCGGAGGCGCCGCAACGGCCGCCGCGGCGCATCGATCTCGCCGATCTGCCGATCTTCGCCGACCGCTTTTTCATCCGCGAAGAGACCGAGCCGCCCTCCGAAGCGCTGCTGTCGGCTGTCTTCGTTGGGCTGATGGCGGCCCCCTTCGGCAACGCGCCGCTGCTGACCGCGACGGCCCTCGCTCCGCAAACGGAGTGGGTCTTCGTCTATCGCCTCAAGCCGAGGAGTGCGCAGATCGTCGAGGTGCCCGTTTTCACGTTCGCCTATTATGATCCCCTCTCCGCAGTGGACACGCCCGAAAAACGCTGGCACGTCCCCTATGCCGACGCCATAGCGCTGACCGTGCGGCCGCGCGAAGCCATCGCGGTGCCGATACACGCCCCAGAGTGGGCGTTCCGCTTGGCCAATGGTGATCTGACCGAGCAACGCGAACCGTGGACGCCGCCGGAGCCGATGGCGTTGACGTTGCTGCTGCTCGGGCCGCCGCTGCTGGGGCTTTGCTGGTATCTCGTTTGGCGACGGCTATACCCGGACGTGGCCCGTCTCACCCGACAGCAGCGCAGTCGCTCGGCCCGCCGCGCCCTCGAACTGATCGCCCGCGCTCGCCGTGTGCCGATGCCGCACCGTGCCGAGATCATCGCCGTCGCGGTTGGCGCTTATCTGCGCGAGCGCCTCGACTTTCCCGCCGCCCAGCCGACACCGGACGAAGTGCGCAGCCATCTCGCCCGGCTGGGGTGTTCGGCTGCCACGGTCGAACAAGCCGCGCAATTCATCCGCGCCATCGACGCCGTCCGCTTTCAGCCCGCCACGACCACCACCGATGGCCTCGCCGATGCCGCCGAATCGCTGATCCTCGCTCTGGAATCGGAAACCTCCGAGGAAGCGCGCGAGAAACGACGACTGGCGCGCCTGGCTGTCGTTCCGCTTCTTTTCGCCGTCTTCGCGTCGTCGGGTGCAGAACGAGAGTTGCCGCCAGCCGCGCTTGCCGAGCGCGGCGCAGCGGCCTTCGCGGCAGGCGTAAAGCTGCGCGAAGCGAGCGACCAGGCGCGCCCGCACTTCCACGAAGCCGCCCGCTATTTCGAGGAATTGCGGAACCGCGGCGCGAACAATGCCGCGCTGTACCGCACTCTCGGCAACGCTCACCTCCTCGCGGATGAATTGGGCCAGGCCATTCTCGCATACCGCCGTGGTCTGCGCGTGTCGCCGCACGATACCGATCTGCGCGCCGCTCTCACGGAAGCACGACAGCGTGTCGCTTACGCTGGCGGCACGTTCGGCAAACCGCCCGTTGAGCGCCGTCCCTCATGGCTGCCACAAGTTCGTGCGGTGTGGCTGTTCACCGGTGCCGCGCTCTGCTACGCGTTTGGCTGGCTATTCCTGACGCGCTGGCTCATGTTGCGAACGCGGCGCCCGCTCATTCTGGGTCTGGGAGCGCTCGTCGTCGCGGCGGGATTTGCGGCCTCTATTGTGGTTGTCGTGCATGAAGAACGCGACAGCTCGGCTCATCTGCTCGTGGTGATCGTCGAGGACGGTGTGCTGCTGCTGAAAGGAAATGGAACGACGTTCCCGCCGCGCTACGAGACGCCGGTCAATCAAGGCGTCGAGGCGCGGTTGCAGTTCGAGCGCGACGGTTGGCTGCAAATCGAACTGAGCGGCGGCGAGGTGGGATGGGTGCCGGCAGCGTATGCGGTAGTGGATCGGCCATGAATCACCTCCGCGTCAACCCCTCCAAATACGCCAGCGTCTCCTCCATGCCCACCACATCCGCGAACCGCGCCTGAATGTCGAACAACGTCCACTCGTGCGCGATCTGCGAGCGATCCTGCACCGCCTCACGCACGATGATCGGCCGAAGTTGATAGACCTTCGCGTCGGTCGCCGTTGCCCGCACACACGCGCTCGTCGAGCAGCCGGTGAGGAGCAGCGTATCGACGCCGTGGCCGATCAGGTGGCCGACCAGCGGCGTGCCGCCGAAGGCGCTGGCGTGTTCCTTGTGAATCACGTACTCGCCGGGCAGCGGGGATACGCGCTCATCGATCTCACAGGCCCGTCTGTCCCATTTGCGGAAGTTCGGCGAGAAGTCGGCCGCCGACTTGAGCTGCGGCTCTTCGTGAAACGGCGACGTGGTGTAGACGATCGGAACGCCCTTCGACCGGGCGGCCGGTAGCAGGCGCTGGATGGCCGTGATGGCGCTGTCGAGGCGAGCAGAACCACCGGCGTAGGCGGGATCGGTCCAGCCGTAGGCCGTGTCGATGACCACGAGCGCCGGCCGTTTGCCGAAGCCGAAACGGCCCTGAAAGATGCCGCGTTCCTTGTAGTAGGCATCCACCGCGGCCATCGCCGACCGCAGGCCGTCCATTGGGTCCATCGGTGGTTATCCGCTTCCGGTTTCGCTCGCCAGGCGCTCAGTGGTTGAACACGAATTCCAGCGAATTCAGCAGGCTCCACGCCAGGTCTTCGACCGCTTGCCGCCGTCGGTCCTTGCGTTTCTCCAGAAACGCCAGCGCCGCGGTGCGCTCGTGGTCCGTCGGCGGGCGGCTGTAAAACGTCAGGTACAGTTCCTCGACGAGCGGCGTGTCATCGCTATGACGGCGCACCAGGCGAGCGACCAGGCCGGCTTCGTGGCTCAGCTTCGCCTGAACCTCCGGGGCGTTTAGCAGGTGCAACACCTGGGCGACGCTCGGTTCGGCGTTGCGCTCGCATTCGCAGGCGGTCGCGCGCTCCGGCCGGCCGAAGGTTCGCAGGAAATAGTGCGATACTTTGCTGTCCCACAACTGCACCGCGCGCGTGCCCGGCGGCGCGTTCGAGAAGCGTTCCGGCACTCCGGTCGTCTGGGACACCATGTCGAGCAGCACTTCCGCCGGCACGCGCTTCATCAGCGCCCGCGAATAGTTCTGCTCGTCGCGCTCGTTGGTCGCGTTCGGGAGCGACGACAGCTGGTAGACGCGCGACGCGGTGATGGCGCGAATCAGCGAACGCAGGTCGTACTTGTTCTCGACGAGATGGCGGGCGATGGCGTCGAGCAGTTCGGGGTTGCTCGGCGGGTTGGTGGCGCGGAAGTCGTCCACCGGCTCGACCACGCCGCGGCCGAGGAAGTGAGCCCACACACGGTTCGCCAGGTTGCGGGCGAACCACGGGTTGTCCGGCCGCGTCAGCCAGTCGGCCAGGTGCGCGCGCGGGTCGCCGGTCGGTTTCGCGGTCGGTGCGGCTTCACCGAGTGCGTGGGCGAAGACCTCCTCGCCGGTGCGCGGGTGCCGGGACGTGCCGCCGCCTTCCGACGATACGGACTCGCCGCGCGGCGACGGGCGCACGGCGACGCCGGTGAAGAATGCCTGCATCCCGTAGTAGTCGGTCTGGCTCCAGCGATCGAACGGATGATGATGGCACTCGGCACAGGCAATGCGGACGCCGAGGAACACCTGGGCCACGGTGCTCGACGCCTCCCCTGGCTTGGTCACAACGCGGTAGAAATTCGCCGGCGCCGTATCGGCCAGAGGCCCCGAGGCCGTCAGCACTTCGCGCGCAAACTGGTCGAGCGGCTTGTTCGCCGCCACCGCATCGCGGACCCACTTGTAATAGTTGTAGGCCCGCTTTGCCCCCAGTGTGCCACGATCGACGCGCAGCAAATCGGCCCATTGCAAGGCCCAGAAATCGGCGAACTCCGGCCGTTCCAGCAGTTCATCGACGAGGCGCGCGCGGCCATCAGGCCGTTTGTCGGCGAGGAAGCGCCGGGCTTCGTCGGGCGTCGGAAGCACGCCGATCACGTCGAGGTAGACGCGGCGCAAATACTCGGCGTCGCCAGCCGACTCGGAGGGAAGAATGTTCAGCTTTCGCAATTTCTGCCAGACGGGCCGGTCGAACGCGTTGTTCTCCGCCAGGTCGGGATATTTCTCGATGCGCTCGCTGCGCGGAACGACGACGCGGAAGACGTCAACCGTACTCATGTAGGCGACCATCAGCGCTGCCTCGCCGGGCACCTCGCCGGCCATCACAAGGCCGTTCGCCTGCACCGTCGCGACGCCGTCGTTGTTCGACTGAAAGCGGGCGTGTCCCGTCACGTCGGTCTCGCGGCCGTCAGAGAGCGTCGCAATAACGCGCAATTGCTGCAAACTGTGCGACGAGAGGACGCGCTCGCGCGGCTCGACGCGCACGGCCGTCGCCTTCGGATCGGTGGAGGCGCCGAAGGGCGTTCCCGCCGCGATCCAGGCACGGACCGTCTCGTAATCGGCCGTGCCGCGCGGCACGCGCGAGCCGCCACCGTGCGGTATCTGGCCCGACATTTTGCGGAGCAACAGGCTCTGTTCCGGCGCCGCGGGAAAGACGCGCCGGCCGCGGCCTTCCTTCGTCAGCGCGGCGAAGTCGGCGGGCGGGTCGAAGCCGAACACCGAGAGTTTGAAACCGTTCTGCCCCTCCGCCTTGCCGTGACAGCCGGACGAGTTGCAGCCGAAACGGCTCAGCACCGGCATCACGTCGTTCTCGAAGTTGAGGCGGCGCACGACGGCCGACTCACTCACCGTCACGGCCACCGGCACCGACTTGCCGTCCGCCTCGACGGTGACGGTCGTCTTGCCGTCGGCGACGGGTGTGAGAACGTTCTGATCGACCGTCGCGATCTTGGGATCGGCGGAGCGATAGCGGGCGACGCGTGTGAGATCGACGAGTCGGCCGTCGGCGGCGCGGCCGTGAACGAGCAGCGTGAACCGCGCCGTCGGCCCGCGCAGCTGGACGACCGCCGGGTCGGCGATCACTTCGACGAACTCGGCGGCGCGCGCGGCGGGCGTCAGCAGGAGCAGACCGAGAACGAGGAACGTGCGGGAAGGCATGGGTGGGGTCGCTCCGAGCGAGGCGGCGGCGGGTGTGGGCGCGAGGCAGGATATATCCAGAGTTACCAGATCGACGGGATGGGGGCAACCGGATTCCGGGGGGAGCGCATCACGGCGCTGGGTTCAGCCCATCCGCCGAGTAATGGGTATACTCTTTCTCTTCGACCAAACGGGAGCCGAGCAACTCGTTGATCCGGCGTTTGAAGACGGACCGCTCGTCGTTGGTGTGATAGACCGACCGCGCCAGCGCGATGAAGCGCGGACCGAAGTCGTTTTCGCGCTCACACTGACGAATGTCGTCCTCGATCTGCCACAGCTTTTCGTTGACCGTTTTCAGCCCGGACGTGAGGGCGTCCAATTCCGGCGAGTGTGCCAGCGATGAGTCTCTCACGGCCGTGAGCTGGGCTAACTCGTGCCGAATATGCCGCAATTTGGCGTCATCGGCGATCCGTGCGCTCTTGATCTGAAGAATCGTGATCTTGTCGAGAAGCTCCCCCGGCGCGATCTCGACGGAGAGCGGACGCGCGCGCAGGGGAGCGGCCAAGCGCTCTTCAAGGGCCGACGCCATCCGGCGGAAGACGCCTTCCCAGTCGCCGAACGCCGGCTGGCGGAAAAGGCGCATCGTCGGATACCAGGGGCTGTCTTCCCGCCCGAGCAGCCAGCGCCAGTCCGGAGCGTAGGGCAAGGCTACCCACACGGGGACGGCGAGCGCACCGGCCAGGTGCGCGATGGCCGAATCCGAGGTGACGACCAGATCGAGATTCTTCAGGACCGCGGCCGTATCGAGGAATGGCCCCGTCGTTTCGTCCAAGCGCTTGCCGAGATCGACGACCTCGAAACGACCCGCGCGGTCGCGGAGCTGCTCGATTCCATGCCCTTTTTGGAGACTGACGAGATGGACGCCTGGTATGCGCGCCAGCGCCTCGAGGTGCGACAGAGGGAACGAGCGAAAGCGATCCTGCCGATGCGTCGGGTTCCCTTGCCAGGCGATGCCGATCCGGAAGCCCGGCACAGATACGAGTTCGCCGCGCCAGTGTTCGAGCAGCTCGTCCCGCGCCCGGAGATAGGGCACCTCGGCCGGAATCGTGGCCAGAGTTGTCCCCAGCAGATACGGCAGACTAAGGAGCGGGGCAAAGACGTCGAAGGGAGGCAGCGACCCCTCCTTGGATACCAGCACGTCGATTCCCTCACAGTCTTCGAGAATCGGAAGCAGCGCTTTCTGGCAAGCAACGACCACGCGGCCGCCGCGCTGCTTGACGAGGACGGCGTAGCGGATGAATTGCAGCGTGTCGCCCAGCCCCTGCTCGGCGTGCAGCAAGATCGTGCGTCCTTCCAGGGCGGAGCCGTCCCAGCGCGGTTGCGTATAGGGCAGGCGCGGGAAGTCGCCGCAGCGCCAGCGCCACTCGTACTCGCGCCAGCCCGCCGCGAATTCTCCCTTTAACAGCAGCGCCATCGCCAGGTTCTTGTGCGACTCGGCGTACTCCGGCTTGAGTTGCAGGGCGCGGCTGTAGCCGGCCACGGCGTCGTCGAGTTTGCCCTGGTTCAGCCGCGCCACCGCCAGCGTGTTGTGTGCCTCCGCGTGGTTTGGATCGGTCTGCAAGACTTCGTGACAATGCGCGATCGCCTCGTCCGACTTTCCTTGCTGGAGCAGCGCGCCTGCCAGGTTATTGCCGGTGTCGGGAGAGTGCGGGCTGAGCTGCAACGACTGCTGATAGGCTTTGACGGCCTCGTCCAGTTTGCCCTGTGCCGCCAGGGCGATGCCAAGATTGTTGTACGCCTTGGGGTAGCTCGGCCGAAACTGTAACGCGCGGTGATAACTCTGGACGGCGTCGTCTAGTTTGCCCTGTGCCGCCAGGGCGATGCCGAGGCTGTTGTGCGCCTCGGCATAGTCGGGCCGGAGGCGCAGCGCCGCGCGCAAAGCGGCTTCGGCCTCAACCGGGCTTCCCTCGTCGTTCAAGGCCACCGCCAGGTTATTGGAAGCCTCGACGTATCCCGGCCTGAGTTGCAAGGAGCGCTGATAGCTGTTGATTGCCTCGACTCGCCGGCCGAGTTGAGCCAGAGCCACGCCCAGGTTGTTGTAAACTTCGGCGGAGGCCGACCCCAGACGGACCGCGTGCCCGAAGCCGTGCGCCGAATCCTCGTATTTCTGCTGAAACAGGCACGCTTCACCCAGCAGTCGCCACGCCTCGCCGTTCGCGCCATCGGCTTGCAATACCTGCCGGCAGAGATGTTCGGCCTGAGCATAGTCGTCGGCCTGGTGGCAGCGCCAGGCCTGGGCGAGCAGGTCGTTGGTCATGGAAACCTCTGGGTCGTGGGGGGGGTTGGCACGGTGGGGGGGTGGGGCGATGGAACCCAAACCCCCAACCCGCAACCCCCCCCCCGACCCAAAAAAAAACCCGGAAAAAAAACCCCCCGGAACACCCAGAAGCGATACCCCCCCC
>JBBQPD010000118.1:0-10780 GCA_038331535.1 Gemmatales bacterium
CACAAACTGTGTCGGTTCTCGTTTTTTTAAATTGTGGGGCGGGGGGGGGGGGGGCTTTGCCCCCCGGGTGCCCCCCGGGGGCCCCAACCCCCCCCCGCTCGCCAGCGTCGCGTAGGTCATCGTGCGTCAGGATCATTCCGCCATGAGCGCGTTCCTCGTGCTGGGCACCGACACCGACGCCGGCAAGACGACGCTCGCCCTGCTCTGGCTCGCCGCCTTCGCCGAGGATACCGACTACTGGAAACCCGTCGAGAGCGGCGATCCCGATTCCGAGCGGGTCCGCAATCTCATTCCCCATGCCATCGTCCATCCGACCCTGGCGCGCTTCGCGGCCCCGGTCGCGCCGCCGCTTGCCGCACAGAGAGAAGGCCGTGCGGTCCCTTCCGCCTCCGCCATCGCCGCCGCGCTGCCGACACCCGGAGAAGGCCGGCATCTCCTCATCGAAAGCTTCGGCGGTCCGTTTTCGCCGCTGACCGACGACGAATTGCAACTCGAATTGATCCGCCTTCTCGACGTGCCGATTGTCCTCGTCACATCGTCGGCCATCGGGGCCGTCGGACGTACGCTGCAAAGCCTGCACGCCCTCGCCGCCCATAACCTGTATCCGAAGGCCGTCGCTCTCATTGGCCCACCCGATGACTTCGCCGAATCACAAATCGCGCGGCATCGGCTTGATTGCCGTCTCGTCTCGCTCCGACCGCCGGCTCAATGGACTGCGGCCGGAATCGCGGCGGCAGCCCAGGAGCAGCGCGGCGCGCTCCTCGATCTGCGCCAGACAGTGGCTTTTTCGGCTGATAGCTGTCAGCTAACAGCTATCAGCTATCAGTCATCAACCTTTAGTGACGCCGACGTCTGGCATCCTTACACGTCGCTTGGCGATCCAGACGCGCCGCTGTCGGTGGTCGGCGTTCAGGACGAGTTTTTGCATCTAGCCGACGGTCGCCGCGTCATCGACGGTATCTCGTCATGGTGGACGATCCAGCACGGTCATCGCTATCCGCCGCTAATGGCGGCGCTGGCCGAGGCGACGCGTACCTGGGATCATGTCCTCTTCGCTGGCGTAACGCATCGACCGGCTGTCGAGCTCGCGGCGCTGCTGCTAGCGTCCGCGCCGTGGCAGGGCGGCGGCCGCGTCTTCTACTCCGACGACGGCAGCACGGCGGTCGAAGTGGCGCTGAAGATGGCGTATCAGTTCTGGTGTCATCGCGGTGAACCGGGGCGGACCTGCTTCGTCGGCTTCGAGGACGGCTACCACGGCGACACCTTCGGGGCGATGGCCGTCGGCCGCGACCCGCTGTTCTTCGGCCGATTTACGCCGTTTCTGTTCCGCGCCGAGCGCGTACCGCTGTCGGCGGAACGCCTCGATGACGTGCTAAGCTGCAAGCGGGGCGAGGTGGCGGCGGTGATCGTCGAGCCGTTGGTGCAGGGCGCGGGCGGGATGCGCATGCACACGCCGGAAGAACTGCGGGCGCTCTTCGACGTGGCGCGGCGGCACGGCGTCCTCTTCATCGCCGACGAGGTGATGACGGGCGGCGGCCGCACGGGAACGCTGTGGGCACACGAAGCGGCAGAGATCGCGCCGGACCTGATCTGCGCCGGCAAGACGCTGGCCGGCGGCATACTGCCGCTGGCGGCGACGCTCGTTTCTCCCGAAGTCGTCGCCGCCTTCGAGACGGCCGACCCGGCGCGGACGTTCTTTCACGGCCACTCTTTCACGGCTCATCCGCTGGCGTGCGCCGTTGCGGTCGCCAACTGGCGCTTGATGCAGACGACGGACTTCCTTGCCGCACCGCGCCGCATGGCGGCGTTCTGGCGCGAAACGCTAGGACCGCTGCGCGACCGGCCTGGCGTGAAGGACGTGCGTATTCGCGGCAGCATCGCGGCGGTGGAACTGGACGTGGCGGGAGGGTATCTTGCATCCGTCGGCAGGCAACTGCGGCAGCGCTGCCTAGAGGACGGCGTGTTTCTGCGGCCGCTCGGCAACGTGCTCTACGCGCTGCCGCCGTTGCGCACGTCCAAGGCGTCCTTGCAACGAATCGCCGCGGCAATGTGCCGGGCGGTGGAGAAGTTAGAGTAAGAATCTGTTTAGGAAGACTTTTACGAGCCGCGACCGTGAGGGAGCGCTTATCCCAACGCTCCCTCACGGTCGCGGCTCGTTCGGAGCAGTCCGGACGCGGATACGGTCAGCGCTCCCACGAGTCTTTTTCCTCCCGAAGGTGCTGTTCGTACTCTTCCCAGGTTTTGAACGCGCGTGGACCCGGCGGCAGCGATTCGAGGAACTCGAGCGCCGAACCGAACTGCGGCTCTGGCTTTTCCGGCAGAACTACGATGACCTCAACCTTCGCGCCCTCGGGCAATTCCGGGGCGGTGACCTCCAGGCGATGGCCGGGCAGCACCTTCGCTTCCAGGCGCAGGACCGTTTGCATGGGAATCACCTCTACTTGGGCTATTGACCAGTATACTGCTCCGTAACCGCTCTCGAATTGTTCGATCGAGCACTCCAGCTTCAAGAAGGAGATCCGTTATGCCGTCTCGTTATCGCACCCTCGGACTCTGGCTAGCCGTATTGTTCCTGGCCGTGCCGTTCGCGCGCTCGGAAGAGGCGCCGTCCGGTGCGAAGGCGCTGGAGCAGCTCAAGGCGGGGAATAGTCGCTTCACGTCGGACAAGCCCGGCGCCAAGAACCTCGGCACCGACCGCCGTCAGGAGTTGGCCAAGGGGCAGAAGCCGTTCGCCATCATCCTCACTTGCGCCGATTCGCGCGTCGCCCCGGAACTCGTCTTCGACCAGGGACTGGGCGACCTGTTCGTCCTGCGCGTGGCCGGCAACGTGGCGGACCCCGCTGTCCTCGGCTCGATCGAGTACGCCGTCGAACACCTGCACAGCCCGCTGATCATCGTCATGGGTCACGAGAGCTGCGGCGCCGTCAAGGCCGCCATCGACGGCGGACACTTGGAAGGCAACCTCGGCGCGCTCATTCAGATGGTCCAGGTCGGCAAGGACCTGCCGAAGGATGCCAAGGCCGGCTTCGACATGGGCGTCAAGAATAACGTGCTCACCCAGACCCGCCTCTTGACGGAGAAGAGCGCCGTCCTCAAGGAATTCGCCCACTCCAAACGGGTCGAGATCGTCCCGGCGGTCTACTCCCTGGCGACCGGCAAGGTGGAGTGGCTCGATCCCAAGACTGTCGTCGCGACCAAGGAAACCCCGATGGAGGTTCCCGGCGGAAAGAAGGCCGCGCGGATTGAGGTGAAGGTAGCGGTAGAGGATGCCCGTGTCTGGATCGACGGCGAAGAAACCAAGACGCGCGGGTTGTCGCGCATCTACGAAACCCCCGCTCTGGCGACCGACCGCGATTTCAAGTATCAGATCAAGGTCGTCTGGACGGCGGCGGGCCGCGAAGCCAGCCGCGAGCAGACCGTCTCCTTCCGCGGCGGCAAGACGGTGGTCGTCGATCTGAGCAAGTAAGAGATATGCCGTTCACGAGCCGCGACCGTCAGGAAGCGTCTTGCGCCAACGCTCCCTGACGGTCGCGGCTCGTGAGTGAAGTTGAGTTCTCAGAAATCGCGGGTCAGCGACAGGAGGACGCGCTCGTTGAACGGACGCGGTCCGGTCACCGGGAACTCAACGCCCGCCTGGATCCACCACGCCTTCTCCTCGCGGCCGGTCGGGTTAAAGCGGATGCCGGGCGTGAAGGAAATCGCGGTCCGGCCGGAGCGGGCGCCATCGAGATCGGTCTGGCCGAACGCTTCCAGGAAGACCGTGAAATCGCCGATCAGCGGCACGGTCGGATCGACGAGAGTCTTGGCCACGCTCACATCGTAACGGAGCAAGCCGGTGGGCCGGCGGTCCTCGTCCGGACCGCGCGGGCCGATGAGCGCCGCATACTCGATGTGGTGATAGAGGCCGACCCGTTCCAGGCCGACCGTCTTGGTGAGGTCTTCAAATCCGGCGAACGTGAAGGCCAGCTCCGTTTGCGCCGCCTCGATGCGGGTGCTGGGCGTAATCACGCGGGCCTGAAAGTTGTAGGCCCGGTCGGCGGTGTCGATCAACTGCAAGCGCGTCGAGAAGTCCCAGCGCAGCCCGTCGGTGTTGCGACCCGGTTCATCGCCCACGGCCCGGCGCCGCTGCCAGGTATAGAGCGGCTCGACGCCGATCTGGAAGCGGCGGTCGATAGCCCACTCGAGGCCGGCCGATAGCTCGTGTTCGTTCACACGGCCGCCGTCCGCGCCGTCGGTGTAGGCATAGCTGCCGACCACGATGCGCTCGAGGAACCCCTGCCGCGACTTGAACAGGTTGAAGCGCGGCGCATGTCCTTCGCGATGACGCTCCTCGAATTTCTCGCCCCAGCCGGTGCTGAAGAAATCCTGGAGCGTCAGGTCGGATGGCTCCTCATGCTCGTGCTCGTGATGGCCTTCATGCCCCTCGCCGTGCTCCCCTTCGCCATGTTCGCCCTTGTCGTGTTCGTCCTTGCCGTGCTCGTCGGCCTTCCCCTTTTCGTCGGCACGCACCTGCCAGATCATGGGCGCGGGATGTACCGACGACGGCACGCCACTATCTCCCGGTTCAATCGCCCGCGCCAGGGGCACGCCCGCCAACAGCGCGGCCGCCGCCAGCGCCGACATCCTTGTCCGACTGATGAACATCGTTACCTCACAGGATCCGTGGGAAGATTTTCCACTTGTTGAGTTAGTTCGACTCAATTCCCCACGCGCTTTATCGGACGCTCGCCGGACCCAAACCTGCCGACACTGCAATGGCGTCTCGCACGGAAAAACCGGCACAACCGACAGTGGATTATTCGAACGTCCCGAGGACACCCGGCGCGTCGGGCGCCGTCATGCCGCGCACCAGCAACGGCAACCCGAGGTTCGCGAGACCAGCGTCGCCGACGACGAATTGCACTCCCTTCGGCAGCGGTGCATCGGGACGGTCCGTCAACGACGTGCCGACAAAACCAACGCTCGACAGCTTCCCAACGTCCGCCCTCTCCGCGAGCCAGCCCAGGCAAGAAGCGTGCGCCGACAGCGCCGTGAGTCGGGCCGCCGCGGCGTCGAAGTCCGTGATCCGCCCCAGCACGAGGAAGCCGATACGGTCGGCTAACTCCCATATCGTCTCCGTTTCCTCCGTCACCGCGACCACCAATAGATTGACGCCGTTCTCGCGCAGCGCCAGCGCCTCCGTTTCGGTCAGCGCCGCCATTTCGCGGCCGCGCAGCGCCAGCGGTTGGCCGTTGACGACGAGGCCGCGCGGCCCCAGCGCCAGCTTGCGCAGTCCATGACGGATTGTCAGTCTTTGACAGAGGTTGCCGTCCTGCCACAACTCGACCGGCCCCTGGTACAGAAACGGACACTGCGGATCCCACAAGGATGCCTCGGGGATGATCACACGTCCCGACGGCCCCGCAAATCCCTCCGGCGTTCGGACGAACGGCCGCAGGGGATAGGCCACTTCAATGGTCGAAGCGAAACGGCAGTGCGGCCCCATCAGCCGGCCGCGCAACTCCGTCGTCGGCGTCACGCGCTCCACGTCGGCGCGCACCCACACCTCCGCGGCGGCCGGCACGATCGAGCCGTCGCGCACTTCGACGCGAAGAATGCGATTGTCCATGAGTTACCTACCCTTCGTGCGACCTGCGATGTGCGGCGTGCGACGTGAATACAGACGAACACTCATCACGCCGCACGCCGCACGGTTTTACACGATCAGCATCGCGTCTCCGTAGCTGTAAAAGCGATAGCCGCCCTCGATCGCGTGGCGATACGCCGCCCGCATCGGCTCCAGGCCCATGAACGCCGCCACCAGCAGGAGCAGACTCGAACGCGGCAAGTGAAAGTTCGTCACCAGCGCGTCCACGACGCGAAACGCATACGGCGGGCAGATCGTCAGCGCCGTCTCGCCGGTCCAGGGCCGCAGTGCGCCGGAAGAGGCTACCGTCTCCAGCACGCGCGTTGACGTGCTGCCGACGGCGATGACGCGACCGCCGAGCGCCTTGCACGCATTCACGGCGTCTGCCGTCGCGGCTGGTAATTCGCACCATTCGGCATCGGCACGGTGTTGTGCGACTTCCTCGGCCTGCACCGGGCGAAAGGTGCCGGCGCCGACGTGCAGCGTCACGAACGCTCGGCCGACGCCGTGCTCAGCCAGGCGGGCAAAGACCTCGTCGGTGAAGTGCAGTCCCGCGGTCGGCGCCGCCACGGCGCCGGGCCGGCCGGCGTAGACGGTCTGGTAGCGCTCGCGGTCTGCGTCGTCGCCGCGCCCCTTGCGGATGTAGGGCGGCAGCGGCACCCTGCCGCAGCGGCCCAGCAGTTCGGCCGGTGTTCCCGGCTCCTGCGGCCGCGCCCGCCACGCGCCGGGCAATTTCTCCTCAAGACGCAGACGTAACGGCGGCGCCTTCTCCCGCGTCGCGTCCACGATCAGCGTCTCTCCCATGGCGAGATGGCCGCGCGTCTGGCTCAACAGTTCCCACGTGCCGCCGGCTTCGCGGAGAAAGAGACCCTCCCACTTGCCGCCGGTGCGCTCGCGCCGACCGAGCAGCCGGGCCGGCAGGACGCGCGTGTCGTTGAGCACCAGGAGATCGCCGGAACGCAGCAAATCGGGCAGGTCGCGGAAGAAGAGATCGGCCAGAGAACCATCGGACCGGCTCACGACGAGAAGGCGCGAGCCGTCGCGGCGCGGCGCCGGTTGCTGGGCGATCAGGTGCGGCGGCAGGTCGTAGTCGAGGTCGGTGAGATGCACGATTTTCCGCCGCTTGCGGCTTCGCGGGCCGTCTCAGCCGCGCCACCATTTCCAGCTCAGAGCCAGGCCGAGGAAGATGCCAATATGGTCGAAGCCCACATCGCGCCACGAGCCGGAGCGCCCCGGCACGGAGGTTTGGATATACTCGGTCGCCATGCCATGCAGCGACAGAAAAACGAGGAACAGCCAGCGTTTGCCGCCGCGCACGCCCACCCAAGCCGACAGCACGGTGAGGAAGGCATACGCCGAAATGTGGCCCGTCTTGGCGACCGGGTAGGTTGCTTGCTTGGGCACCACCTCGCCCAGGACACGAGCCGGCTCCGGCGTCACCAGCATGAGCGTCCAGACGACGACGCACAGCAGCCACAGTGCCCAGCGCAGCCCACGGTAGTTCGTTTCCTCAGCCACCGTGGCCATCCTCTACCTCACGGCAGGATCGCGAAACAACTTCGTGATTGTAGCGGCACGATTCTCAAGGCACCAGACAGATTAGCGCCCGTCATCCGCTTGTGGGTGCCGAACAGGAATGATAGGGTAATTGCGATGCAACGAAGCAAAATGGGGGCGGATTAGGATGGCGAAGCTGGTGCTGCCGCGCGTTCATGTGATGGTATTATGCGATCTGGTCGAAGAACATCCGGACGAAGAAGGAGTGTTCAATCTCCTTGGAGCACGAGCGCGCCTTTCAGCGGCGAATTTTCCTTACAGTCCAGGTCAACTGTGTGCCTACTTGCAGGTTACGGGGCACACCGGGACTGTCGATCTGGAACTGGCCGTGGTCCAAGCGTCCACGGATGAAGAGGCCGTACGGATACCGCCATTCGCCGTGCAGTGCTTCGGCCCGCTTGTAACCGTTCCGTTGGCAGTCACCATTCCCGATTGTTGGTTTCCAGAAGCCGGGATATACTATCTTCAGGCGTATTCAGGGCAAAAACTGTTGGGCGAGCGGCTGGTCGAACTCATTCAAACGTGGGAGAACCCCAATGGCGGCGCCTCGTGAACCGACGAAAATGGTCTCTTTACAACGCATCACGGTCAAAGCGATTTCCGTGCCGGCGGGGAGCCGGCGCAAGCGGAAAACGATGCAGCAGCTGGAGGATACCGCCCGGCGGCGCTGGATTATTCTTGTCGCTGCCACAGTCATCGCGGCGCTGGCGGCCGGCATTCTGATCGGACGAAGCCTTCTCAGTTAAGAACAAGGTAAACATCAAGAGTTGTTCGTCTCGATCCTGCCCTTGCTCAAGTCTTCTCATCCTTCCCCACCCCGCTCGCGCACCAGCGCCCGCACCTCTGCCCCCGTCCGCGCCCGCAATAACCGCTCGCGCAACCACGGCAGTACCGCCACGTCCAGCCGCGCCAGCGCCCGCCGCGTCGTCGCCAGGCGGTTGACCGACACGCTCAGCGCGTCCACGCCCAGCGCCGCCAGCACCACCGCGCCCGTCGGGTCGGACGCCACCTCGCCGCACACCGACACCCGTCGTCCCGCCGCGCGGGCGTCCCGGGCCACGGAATCGATCAGGTGCAGCAGGCCAGGATGCAGCGGGTCGGCGCCGCCCACGCCGGCGCGGTCGTCTCGATCGACGCCCAGTGCCGTCGCCGTCAGGTCGTTCGTCCCCAGGGCGAAGAACGCCGCTCGCTCTCCCCATAGCCGCACCATCGGCACCGCCGCCGCCACCTCGATCATCGCGCCCAACGGTACGTCGCGGCGAAAGTCCAGCCCTTCGCGCCCCAACTCCTCCTTGGCCCGCGCCAGCGCGTCGAGGGCAAAGTCCAGCAGCTCCGTCCGCGTTACCAGCGGGATCAGGACGCGCACCGGCCCGCATACCGCCGCACGGAGCACCGCCCGCAGTTGCTCGCGGAATAGCTGTTGCAACGGCGGCGACTCCAGCACCATCCGCCAGTCGAACGGCCGCGCCGCCGCCGCTCCGAGGTTGGAGTACGACGCCAGCTTGTCCGGCCGCAAGTCGAACGTGCGGATGCAGACCGGCCGGCCGCCCATGCCTTCGATCAGCTTGCGATAGACCGCGAGCTGTTCCTCTTCCGTCGGCAGCGTGCGGCGGGCGAGGAACAGGAATTCGCTGCGGTACAACCCGACGCCGTCCGCTCCCTGCTTGAGCGCCGCGCCGACCTCGTACAGCAAATTGACGTTGGCCTCGACGCGCGGCAACCCCGCCGGCAGCGCCTCGAAACTCGCCGACAGCGCTTCCGTCCCTTCCACCCCGGCCGCTTCATCGCCGGCTTCCGGGTCGAGGAGGACGGTGCCGGCTGTGCCGTCGATCAGCAACCGCCGGCCCGGATGGGTGACGCAGGCGAAGTCCGCGACCTGGCCGACCATCGGAATGCCCAGGCTGCGCGCGAGAATGGCGGCGTGGCTCTGCGGGCCGCCGTGTTCGACGACGACGCCGGCCAACCGCTCGCGGTCCACGGCGAACAGTTCCATCACCGACGCTTCCCGGGCCACCAGGATAACCCGGTCTCCCCCCGACTCGGACGCGGACCGCCCGCGTAGCTGCCACAGCAGTCGGTGAAACACGTCCTTGATGTCGAAGACGCGCTCCTGGAACAACGGTGTCGCGACCTTCTGAAAGGCGGCGACATACTGGTCGAGCGTCTCGAACAACGCCCCCTCGGCGGTGGCGCCGGCGTCGAGGCGGGCGACGAGATCCCTCTCGATGGTGCGATCCTGCATAATCATCAGCTGGGCCTGGAGGATGGCCCCGTGGTCCTCGCCGACCATCTCGGAAATGTGCTGGCTGAGGCGGGTGATTTCCGCGCGGGCCTGGGCCGTCGCCTCCGCCAGTCGCCGCATCTCCGCGGACGGATCGCCGCCGGTCAAGGGCACGCTCTTCCGCCATTCGTCGAAGCCGTCCACGACATAAGCCAGGCCGATGCCCCGTCCGGGGCTGAGGCCGACGCCGCGCAGCGTCGCGTGAGCTTCCTCCGGATGAGGCTCCAGCCCCCCTCGGACCTGTCCCGCGTGCGCGGCGACGGACACTTGTTCCAGCAGGTAGGCGTCGCCGACCAGGGAAGCGACCTGGGCCGCGACCGTGACGAGCATGCGTATCTCGTTCGGCGAGAAGACACGCGGCTCGACGGTCTGGACGACCAGTACGCCCTGCAGCGCGCCGCCCTCGACCAGCGGAACGCCCAGGAACGACCGATACGGATCCTCGCCCGCTTCGGGGAAGTATTTGAACCGCGGGTGCTGAAAGGCATCCGGCACCATGACCGGCGTCATGTTCTGGGCGACGAGACCGGTCAAGCCTTCGTCGAGGCGCATGCGCACGTGGCCGATGCTCTCCGCCTGCAGGCCGACCGTGGCGCTGAGGACGAGGTCGCGCGACTGCGGTTCGAGCAGGTAGACGGAACAGACAGCCGTGTGAAAGCGGCCCTGCACGAGACGGACGACGTTGTTGAGGGTCTCGGCCGGATCGTGGCTGTGCGAGACGAGACGGCTGATCTCTTCGAGAGTGAGCAGCAGCGAGCTTTCGTAACTGGTGCCGGCCGAGTTCATTACTGCGCCTGTATCGAGAGACCGTTTGGACTGGCGTGGTGATTATCGCTCAGAGCGCGGCCGGAGGAAAGGGTGAATCGTGAACCGTGCCTGGCGTTTCGCGAAACGCCAAGCACGGTTCATACAACTTTGAATAGCCGTTCCCCGACTCTCCAGGAGACAACATCAATGAGACTTCAGTCCCCGTTCGTGTTGTTTGCGCTATCACTCGTCCTCGCGGCTCAGACCGCGCCCGCCGCGGAACCTGACAAGAAGCTGTTCCGCGCCGGCGCCTTCGCGCAGGACATCACGCCGACGAAGTTTCCGATCTCCGTCAACGGCGGCATGCAGGACCGGCTCGCCAAAGGCGCTCACGACCGCCTGCACGCCCGCTGCCTGGTGCTGGACGACGGCACGACGCAGATCGCCCTCGTCGTCTGCGACAGCTGCATGATTCCGCGTGAAATCCTGGACGAGGCGAAACGACTGGCGAGCAAGGCGACCGGCATTCCGACCAGCCGCATGCTCATCTCGGCGACCCACACGCATAC
>JBBQPD010000119.1:0-10750 GCA_038331535.1 Gemmatales bacterium
GCTTTCGCGTCGAATCGCAGCTTGACCAGCTTCCGCGCGACTTCGGGAGTGAGGATTCGACCGACAGGGTCGAGGAGGCGATCCAGCACTGGCGTATCAAGGATTTTCATGCGGGCATTCTACGCTGAATCGTGAACGAACGGAAGCAGCGATGGGTGAGCCGCATCCATTTTGGTAACCCTTCGATGCTCCCGTTCCGGCTACTCTCGAACAGCCTTCAACCAGACTATCGGTTCCTGGAACTTTTTCCGCGCCTACCAGGGAGCAGAATCGGTCGCGGTGCGCGAAGGAGAAAAATAGTCGTTTTTCGAGTCTGATGAACCCTTTCGGTTCCTGGCACCTTTGTTTGGCCGGGAAAGTCTACGTGCCGGGACGTGAACGGGATAATCGGGGCCTTCGGGGGTTGACCCGTTTTTCGTGTTTGACCATCCCGACGAGCGGTTGGGCAAGATGCAGTTGCTCGTGGTCGGCGCGTTTGCCCCAGGACAGGATGAAGTGCGGGCTATTGTGCGCGACATTATCGAGGGAAACGACGTTCGCCTCTTTTCTCTGGCGGACCTCTCCAGCCTGGTGGAGGAAATACGCAGGACAGCAAAGGTCCTCAGCGCTTGAGGATCACCTGGTCAGACGGAATGGGCAACCGCTCAAGGACGTTTGCTTAAGAGTTCACGGAGGAGGGCAAGCAACGGCTTCAGCGTCAGTAGCACATCCCGATCGGCTGCATGCAGGACGTCCTCGAAAAGTTGCTTCGTCTCTTCGCGGAGGTTCGCGGAGGTTGCTGGGGTAATCGGCATCGGCAACAAGTCTGTCACCGATGCTTTGAGAGCCTTGGCGAGACGGGCAACGAGGTCAATTCCCGGTGCCGCTTTTGCATTTTCCAAGTCCGAAATATAGGAAGGCGGAACGTGAGCCATCCGAGCAAGTTCCGCCTGAGTCATGTTCTGGGATCGCCTTACCTCCTTCAGCCTCTCGGCGAAGAGTTGCACGATCTCAGCATGACTGATCCGTCGTCGTGCCATTCAGCCACCCCCTCTTCTCCATCGGCCAAGGGGTCGCGTTGGCAAAATATGTAAAAACAGTCTTGACTTAGGTAATTACAGATGTAAAATAATGGAAATTTATCGCGACTTGGGCAGCGTCTGCAACGGGCTCACCCAAAACAGGTGATCTTGCCGGACACCACAACCGCCTAAAGTTGGCAGTGACTCTTTCGCCACCTGCCGGTTGGAGAGCAGTTACGGCATCCAGAGGGTGCAGGAATTGTTCACGCATCGGGATGTTATGGACCCCGATAACACGGAGTGTGTTGTTCTATCCGAAAGTTGAGACCTCTCACGGTGAGTTGTTTCAGCCTCCGGGAATCCCCAGTTCGCACCAGCGACAGGAGTGATTGAACATGGCTACCCCTTCCGACTTCTCCAGTAGCGAACGCCTCGACCCCGCCACCGCGCAGGGCCGGCATACCTGAACCTGTCCGTCTACTGCAACGACCTAAAAGTGCTGCTCCACGGCATTTGCTGCTTCCTCGCAGACGGTATAGGCCGTGAACCGTGGCCAGTTCCCTTATTCCCGTAACCCCGCGAGGCGGGTTGCTCTGTTCATGGCCCGAGTATGACGGACGTGCGCGAAAGTAACCATGCCCGGTTCTTGTTGAACTGCGAGTTGCCCTTGCAGCTGCGCCTCGATGCCCATGATGTCGTTTCGGGACGGCGGCCTGGCGCGCGTGTCATGATTCGCAACCAGGCAGAAGCTGTTGACGTGGCAGAGTATGTGGCCGCTCATCACTGCGATCTAGCCGTTTCACGAGGCGTTCTTTTCCACAACCGCTCGCAGCAGGGGTTCGCGGACTGGCTAACGGATCAGGGCGAGGAACGAATGATCGCCCTATACATCAGCATGACTCTCTCAAAGGCAGAGGAACTTCGCGCAGCCGACGAATCCGCTGACGACACTCGCTTTGGGACGAGTCTCGGCTATCCGCGCTGCTGCGTTCAGCGGGCGGCCAGCAACGGTGTGCCTGGGATCGCCACGACGCCAGCCGCCTTTGCCAACTGCGAACGGAAGTTTGATCCGCTCCTCTGGCCACCGGCGATGTTGGTAGATCGGCCGTTGGTGCCGCACATTCCCTGCGGCCCCGGCTGTCTTGCGAGCCGGCAACTGGGCCTGGCACGGCTGGAATCCCTGCGGGGCGACGCGCCTCCCCTGTTCGCCCTTCTGTGCGAATCGCTTCGTTGGCACTACCGGCAGACCGTGGAGGGTGTTATCAGCGGCTGGAACCCGAACGATGGGCCCGCTGAACCGAAGGAGGGAATCCTTTATTATCCCTTCGCCGTGCGAGGTCTGGTGTGAAGCACAACGCTGAACAATGGCAGACTCAGATGCGCCGCCTCGGCGTGGAGTGCCGCCTGCTTCTGGATGTGGCGGTTGTCCGCGATGGCTTGCGACCTGTCGGACTATGGCACTGTCGGCCGGACGCCGTCCCTCTGCTTGAATCGCTTTGCCGATCCTGGGCTCTGGAGTGCAGGCCAACAAAAACACTCTGGGCCTCCCCTGATCCGCATTCGCGGGAGTCTGTATTGCATGATCGGCCTCTGAACCCGAGCGCCATTGAGACACGCGAAGTCTGGTTCGGGCGGCCAGGCGAACTCGACGTTGCCGAACCCGACATTGGGCTGCGCCTTGGCTATCCAGCCTGTTGTGTCCGTCGGTACGCGGATAACACGGCTCTGAGCCAGTATTTCACGGAGTATTTAAATGCCCCGCATCCCGCGTTCTGGGAGATTAACCGCATTGCCTGGCTTTGCTCGCCACACGTGCTGATGTTGGATTACTTCCCTTGCACGCTCGGCTGCGAGTCGTCGCGTCGTCTCGGCGAGCTAACGATTGAAGTTGCCCGGCAGACGATGGATAGCGACTATTTCCAGGCTGCGGAAACGGCCCAAAAAGCGCCGCTGCTAGTCTTGGACGGTCAGCTACTGTGGAACCCCTTCTGGCGCGTTCGGGATGGCCAGATGGAGGTCAATTTGACCGCGAGCAAGTCGGTGAACCTGAGCGAGATCTTCGGGTTTCCATTGGGGTCGGTTCCACCTCAACTGGTGCCTTTCGCGCACTTGCCTGAGGTGCATACGGTCAGACTGAAGGGCCGTACCGAATTGGTTTGCTTGCATGTGGAGGAAGGACGATGGATCTCGAAGCTATCCTCACCAACCGTCTGACGGCGACAGACGAAGAGCAGCTGCGTGAAGGTCAGCAGCGAGCATTCGCGAACGCGCTATCGGCTCTGCGCCATGTTAGCGGGCCGTTTTTGCAGCCGGCCGACCGCGAACACATAGAATCGGCCGGCGCCGCCTGGCAGGAACTGCGCGCTCGCGAATCGTGCCGGGTTCTAACCGGGGCCCAGTATACAAGTTGGGTGATGTCCGGCTTACGTGCGCGGCTCGAGAGCGCTTCCGTTCCCCCAGGTCCCCTGCCGGAATTTTCCCTCGGCACTTGTCATGGGAACTATCGGACACGGCAAATCGGGTACGGTTCTCGGCCCCTACCGGAATTGGTCCTCGGCACAGCGGTGAACATCCCCTGGTCCGGACCACTGCCCGTCTTTCGGCTGGACAGCGTTCCCGATATTGAGCGAAAACTAACCGTTGAAGCCGTCTACTTCGGAGTCGATGGACAGAGCTTCGAGCCGGCCATCTTGGCCGATCAGTCTAGGCGGGACCACTGGACGAAGGGACTCGCCGACGGCTTGGCGGCCCTGTGCAAGTATCAACCGGACGTAGCCGCCTTCTATCCTAAGTTCGTCGAATACCATGTACCCCTCGATCCGGGACCGAGATCAGAGGGCGCTTTTGGAATCTCGGTGACGAGTCGCGACACTCCCGGGGTCATCGGCTTTTCGGGGATGCTGCCGCTGGCCCAGGCGGAAACCTTGGTCCACGAGTGTCGGCACAATATTCTGTACGCGATTCAGGAAGTCGACCCACTGGTGCAGCCGGGACAGCAGGAAACGGTCAAATCGCCTTGGAGGCAGGATCAGCGCCCGCTTTCCGGCTTGCTGCACGGCGCGTTCGTCTTCGACGGAGTCTGTCGGCTGTACAGGGGAATGACGACTGATCCGTCGCTGAGTTCGCGTAACCTCGGTGCAGCAAGCAAGCGGCTCGTCGAACAGGCCGGGCTTCTCCTGGAAGCCGCCGAAACTCTGCTGCGGGGTAGCACGTTCACGGCGGCCGGACAACAGCTTGTGGCGCTGCTGGCCGAATCAGCCCGCGAACACCATCTAGCGGCGGAGCGCGTTCGTGGTTTGATATTGGCTGGCCGTTGAATCCGGCAAATGAAACACTTGGTCCGGTGGCCACGTCGGCCAGCCGGAAATGTGTCGGTGTTGTTTCTTTCACAAAGGAGGTCCGGAATTATGGCCGAACAGATTAAGCAAATCGCGCAAGAGGTCTCGCCTGTCGAAGGCGACGCCGGGATCAACCCCGTCCTGGAGCGGGTGCTGGCAGAGGTGAAGAAGGCGTCCCTCGGCGGCGGCGCGCAGGCGTCGTCGCACTCTTCCTACGTCTCCGGCGTCTTTGAAGAACAGGAACGCGACTGATGCTCGACAGCCTCCATCGGGAGGCCGGCAGCCCGGCATCAAGCCGGGCTGCCGAGGCGCTCTCCGACGATTGTTTCTTTCAGCGGCTCGCGGCGTGGGAAATGCGACGGACCACCGCCTTCCGTGCGCTCGGTGAGCAACTGCGCGCCGCAGGTGTTCTATCTGAAGCGGATTTTCTGGTCTGGCCGAATGCCGAACGGCATCCGCTCTTTCACAGCCTAATGGACCTGGTTGAGAGTCAGTTCGAGCGGCCGCTTGCCGTAGACTTTCACCTAAGCTTGCAGCGAGCCATCAATCGCCTAACCACAATCCCAGAATCCTGGCAGAATCGGGGCTTCAACCGACCCCAGGTCGAGCAGAATCCAGCCCTCCTCCCCTCGGATGAATACGCCCTGAGTCGCATCCGACTGCTGCCATCAACTGAACAGCCGATGTTGCAACTCGCGCTCGATCGCGTGGCCGATTGTATGCAATCCATCGATGACACGATTGGCCGCTACGTCTTCACGGTCCTGCGAGTGGCGACCTTTGTGCAGGTCGATCACGACGGCGACTACTTCAGCGGGAGCGCTTCGGAGTTCTACGGGGCAGCCCATTTCTCGGCAAACTTTCAGCCCGACGCGATGGGCGAGATGTTCGTTCACGAGGCTGAACACGCCCGATTGCATCTGCTCGAACGAGAGGAATCGTTCTTTCCGCCCAGCATCGAGAATCGGTCAGCTTATTATTCTCCCTGGCGTCCCGATCCGCGCCCCCTCTACGGGATATTTCACGGCGTCCATGTATTCGGGGGCGTAATCCGATTCCTCATTCACTTCCTTGAGCGAGGCCCGTCCGAGCGCAAGCCACTTGCACGCCGCCGGCTAAACCTTCTCGCCGCCCAGCAGCAGCGCGGCCTGGACGAGCTGGCGGCCCACGCCCGGCTTTCGTCGCTCGGTGAAGCAGTCGTGCGCCGGGCTCGCCAATGTCTCGCTCAGACCGAAGCCCTTCTGACGGAGTTGGAGCGCCAACATGCCCGCGATTTGATCGCTCGTGCCGAACTCGAACGAAAGGCAGCTTGGCCCCGATGAAAACACTCGGACAGCCCTTTGAATCGTACATCGTCAAAGTAGTATCGTATTGCAATCTCAATTGCACTTACTGCTACGAGTACAACAAGGGCGATGAGACGTGGAAGACCGTCCCTCGCACCATGGCGCTGGACACGGTGCGGCTGGTGGGCCGGCGAATCGGCGAGCATGCGCTGGCCCACGGGCTCGCTTCCGTTTACGTCACTGCCCACGGAGGCGAGGCGATGTTGTATGGCGCTGAGCGCCTCGATGCCTTTTACACAACCCTTCGGGCCGAGGTTTCCCCGCAAATCCAGCTCCGCTTCGGCATGCAGTCAAACGCCACAGCTGTCACCGAGGACATCCTCCGCGTGCTGTACCGCCATCGTGTCAAAGTCGGCGTGAGCCTCGACGGCCCGCCAGCGGCGAATCAGAACCGAATTGACCATGCCGGCCGCGAGACGCACGGCCGCATCGTGCGCGGCATCGAGCAGCTTCGAGATTACGGAGACAGTCGTTTGCTGGCCGGCATTCTTACAGTCGTGGACACCTCGGCAGACCCAGTGTTGATCCTGGACCACATCGGCAGTCTGAGGCCAAAGCAGATCGACCTTATGCAACACTTCGGGACACACGACAATCCGCCGCCGGGAGTGGGCGCCGGAAGCGCGGACACCCCGTTCGCCACCTGGATGTTGCGGGCCTTCCATCATTGGATTAGCTTGGCGCACCTCCAACCGATCCGCATCCGCATCTTCGAGGATGCTATGGCGCTGTTGCTCGGCGGCCGGCCGTCCTCCGACTGGTTGGGGCTTGCCCCCGTGAGTTACGCGATCGTGCAGACCGATGGCGGCATCGAAGGATCGGACATGCTGAAGATTGCCGGCACGGAAGGCCGCGTCCTAGGCCTCAACGTTGAGAGCAATTCGTTCGACGATGCACTGGCCCGGCCTGAGATCCAAATGCGCCAGGGAGGCAAGGACCGCCTGTGCTGCACATGCCGCGAATGCTCGCTCGTGGATGTCTGTGGCGGCGGATATTTCCCGACTCGATACCGTGCAGGAACGGGCTATCAAAACCCGTCCGTTTACTGCAACGACCTCAAAGTGCTCCTCTCTGGCATCCGTGAGTACGTTCATCTCAGCCTGGGTTTGCCGATCCCGCCAAAGGTGGAACCTCAGCCGCAGATGCGAGGACGCCGGGCGCTAGCACTGATCGAGGGCGGACCGGGCGACACATGCGATCCAAGAGGACACGGCGGCTTCTGATCCGTCTGAAGACGAACTCTCCTGTAATTTGCTGAGGAAAGAGGTGCATGATGGCCTCGGCGCGCGACATCTTGCTCGTTCGACACGCCCAGGCGCAATCGAATCTCTTGCAGGATTTCAGTGACTGGAAAGAGGAAGACGACGAACTGACGGAGCAGGGCCTGTTGCAGGCCAGCGCCGTCGGCACCGTCCTGCGGGGTGTCTGGTCCGGTGCCTTTCAGCTGTTATGTTCCCCCGCGACAAGGGCGCGCCGCACGGCGGAGATCATTGCCGACGTCGTTGGCGTTGACCTCCCCTCCATCGTCTTGGATGCCCGATTGCTCGAAAAAGAAGCTGACGAGAACTTCGCAAGCGTGGCCCGGCGGGCGTGGGCGAGCCTGGAAGAGCTCTGTTCTCCCGGACAGCGAGCGGTTTGTGTCACCCACGGCCACGTCATCCAGAGCTTGATAGCGGCCAGTTTCGGGCTGTCTGAGCCCGAGCAGGATAGCTGGCCGGAATGGCTGCGAGTCCAGCCCTGGAACGGAAGCATTCACTATTTCCAAGGTAGGACCGCTGTCGGGCTCAACATGGTGCTGCACCTGCTGGAACAAGAGCCCATGACCGTTGAGGTAGCCGAACCGGAACCTTGAAACGCCGGAGGTTGTCCGTTGGTCCCGCTGCTGCTCCCGTTCAGTCCGTGTGCAAAACCCGTCCCCTTGCCTTCGGCCGCTGGCGCTGGTCGATGGCCGAGCTCCAAGAGCAAAAATGCCTCACTTGTTTCAATATCCCTTGAGCCCCAGCGTCGTGCCGCCGCCTATCCGCTTTTCCCAGGAGCATCAGAAGCGGAGCCTCAGCGAGGACCGGGTAATTCTGGAGCGCATTCTCGCGGCCTACCACCACGCCCGTGCCGAGTCGTCCGAACTCCAAGACGCGATGGTCGGGTCCGTCTGGGGTCGCCAAGGCTTTGAAGGTAGGCAGGCGGATCTGATTCGCGCATTGGAGGACCGCTCGCTTGCGGGGCTTCACGCCATTCTTCATCGTTATTTCCTGACCGATGCCGCTCACGCACTCGCAATGGGTCGGGACGAGGCGGCGGTCCTGGCTGGCGGCGGCACCAACGCCCATTCTTATGGGCTTCAGTGGTTAGAACGGCTTGTCGGCTTAGCTTTCGCCGTTGGAGCACTCCCGCTCCCGAATCCGGAAGATCAATCCGGGAGATGGGAAGCCTCGCTGGAAGCTGTTCCCGAAGTGGTGGCAGCCGCGATCGAGCAGAAGGTCGAGATACCCTTGGGGTTTCCCGATATGTGTGGAGTTTTCGGCGGCACGATTTCCGACAGGATCATCCCAGTAATTGCTTTTCAACATTTACTTGTGGCGAATGACCTGCGGATGGTGGCTCCCATTGCGCGGCCTCGCGTCGTCGAGATCGGCGGCGGTTTCGGCGGCCTTGCTTTTTTCGCAGTGCGGATGATGCGGGGACATTGGACGATTTACGACTTGCCCTTCATGAATGCGGTCCAAGCGTATTTTCTGTCGCGGGCTTTGCCTGACATTCCTGTTGCGCTCGCTGGAGAGCGTCCAGTTCCTGACGAGGGTGTGCAAGTTTTTCCGGCCTGGAGACTCTTCACTCGTCCGGCATCGGACACGGCCGATATGGTAGTCAGCCAGGACAGTTTGATTGAGGTACCCGCATTGTCCGCCATCCGCTATCTCACGGCGGTGCGTTTCTTCCTTCGCGGTCCCTTCGTTAGCATCAACCCAGATTTCCCAGGCCAGGCCTTTCCCGACTGGGATGGCCGGCCCGTCGCTGCCCTCATCGAGCGGGTAGGTGGATTCCGGCGACTCCAGAGAAGCCCGTTTTTCCTCCGGCCTGGTCACACCCAGGAGGTTTTCTATCCTCAGAATGCTGTGCTCTCATTTTCCTGAACAACCTGGCTTCTGGTGGCTTACTTGGCTTCGCAGTGATAGTCTGGCGCATGGCCAGGCTGTCTTGGACTGAGCGCGGAAAAAGCAAAGAAAAGGGAAAAGCAAAGAAAAGGGGTCAAACCCCGAACCAAATTCGTAGCGAATCAAATTTGGATCGGGGTTTGACCCCTTTTCTTTGCCTCCCTTTTCTTTGCCTTTTGTGACCCTTTTCTTTGCCTTTGTAGGTGATGCGATTTGTTAGGCCGGGGTTTCGACAGCAGGCCGGTCCCGCAAGTACTCGCGCAGAGCCTCGTTCACCGCCGCCTCGTCCGCGAAAGCCGCGCCGACGTCGTCGGCGAGCCGCACAATCCTCAGGCGCTCGCGGTAACGCGCCGCGTACTTGCCGCGGACGACCCCGCGCATCGCGCGAAAGTCATACTCGGGGAGCATTTCGTCGTTGGGCGGCTTCGGCTCGTCAGGGGAAACTGCCATCCTCGTAATCCCTCCGTTCTCGCCGGCTCGCCTCGGGGGCGCTGATGATCCGCATCCGATTGTCTCGGTCGGTGACAAAGAAAAGGGGTCAAACCCCGAACCAAATTCGTAGCGAATCAAATTTGGATCGGGGTTTGATCCCTTTTCTTTGCCCGTCCTTTTCTTTGCCCGTAATCTTGCTCTCCTGAGAAGAAGCCCTCGTCAAAGCATGGATGGACTCGGGTCCTCAAACTCGGTGTTGAGCAGGTATTCCTTCAACATTTTCCCTGGCTGCTCAACCTCTGACGGGGCAAACGTGAAAAGAGTCATGATGTCCGCTTGGGTGGGTTCAGGGAGTTGCTCCAGGTAAGGCTCGACCATTCCGTCTCGCTTCTCACGCGGCATTCCTTTGAACCGCCCATCGATCACGCGAACCCGAATCGAGGCAGAGTTGTATCGGTAAGCATCAACCTGACCGAACCCAGCCCCTTTGAGAACCTCCTCAACGTGGCGGGTCTCATCGGTTCGCTTGGCTTCCCAAGCCGGTGCGGTTGCCTTGGTCATGGTATCTGCCCCTCAGCCCAGTCGTAAATTGCTTTTGTGGTCCGCAAAAAGGCCACAGTTTCGCCCGTGTCACGCCGCCCGGTTTCATATCTCAGATCCGTTGTCCAGTCGAACCGCCGCATCCTCTTGGCCAGCTCTAATGGAAGAGTCACCCAAGGTCTCGCAGTTTGCCGAGCAACACGTCTGCGCGGTGCATTTTCTGTCCGGACGAAACTTTCTTGAGCGTCTCCTCCTGGCCAGCGGCAGGGGTCTTTTCGAGAATAAGCGCCTTGAGCGAGCACTCGATTGCATAACCGCCGATATACTGGGCGTCCAAAGTGATTCCCAGTCGGAGCAAGGCTTCCGCGGTAGTAAGCCGCTGAAGTGCTGCCTTCAGGAAGTCACGGCTTGTTCTGGGCTGCATCGCCAGTGTCCAGATTGACAGACCTCCCAGTCTCCTGCTCATTGTCTCTGGCAAAGCGCTCGCCGACAAGGCGATTTTACGTTAGCGGACAGAGGGTCGCGAACCGTTCTCGCTTCGGCCTTCCTTCGATCTTCAACGTGCGGCAGGGCGTTCCGTTCGCAAACGCGGTCGCTGGTGGCTGCGAGGAACTGGCCGCGAACTGATGAAACGGTCATCGGGGTAGGCGCCCTTTCTCGTATTGCTCGCCTCAGCGGTCCGGCGTATCCAGGTCGATGTTCCCCATCCGAATCACGGCCAGGACCGAACTACCTTGCAAGGTAATCGAGCGCGTCACCAGCCTCCCGGCCGCCGCCTCGTCAAAGTCCTCTGTCGTCAACTCGACCTGAGTGGCGCTGTTACGAAGAAAGGCCGCCGCTCGCGCATGCGCGACGGCAATCCTCGACAGATTCATCTCGAGTTCACGACCCGCCCTCCTCTCTGAAAGCATTTCGATGCGAACTGATTCCGCAGTCCTTGCTCC
>JBBQPD010000120.1:0-10731 GCA_038331535.1 Gemmatales bacterium
ATCCTTCTCGCGTAGCCAGTTCGCCAGCGGTTCTAGGCCGCCCGGCTTGGCGGCGTCGGCGGCGACGTAGAACAGCCGTTTCGCGAACTCGCCCCAGGCTGACTCCTCCCAGTCGGCGGCGGCGTGCTCTTTCACGGCCCCGGCCAGTTTCTCGCGGAAGGCGTCGTCGGAGAACGGCGAGCGGGCCGCCCCGATGACGCGCACTTCCTCCGGCAACCGGCCCTTGCGAGCCAGTCGGTAGAGCGATGGCACCAGTTTGCGCGCCGTCAGGTCGCCAGAGGCGCCGAAAATGATGAGGTTGAGTGACATGGTGGTTGTCGGTGGTCAGTAGTCAGTGGTCAGAAATCGGGTGACTCCCGTAGATTGTTATATTGCCGGATGTGGCTTAGCATGAGGGTTGTCCGCGACACCCTGTTTTCGGTTCTCGTCTCCGACTACTGACCATTGACAACTGACTCCTGACCAAAATGAAATACCTCCTACGACCCTCCGTGCTGGTGGCATTATCGCTGGCGCTGGTCGTCGGCGCTGTGGGCTTGTGGTTCCACTTCCGCACGGAACCGACGGGTCCGACGCCGTTGCCGGTGGCAAGTGGCGACCGCGAGATCGTCTGGCTCTACCAGGCGACCAGCACCGCCGCCTGGGAGCGTTTCGTCACGGCCGTGAAACTCACCGAGGAGCGGCTGAGCGACGAGTTGCCCGGCATTCGGGCGCTCATCGACGACAAGGCGTTTCCCAGCCAATCGACCGCCGTCCCGGAGGTGGCCCTGACCTGGAACGGGGCGGGCGGCCGCATCGTCTTTCGCTGGTACAAACTAACGAGCGACTGGAAGCCGCGCGACTGGGTGGCGGCGCTGCTGAAGGACCGGCCGCCGCCGCTGGCGATCATCGGCGGCAGCTCCAGCGACGGCGCCCGCGACCTGGCCGTGCAGTTGCGCGCGGCGACCGCCGGACTGGCGCCGGAACGACGGCCGCTGCTCCTTCTGACGACGGCGACCGCCGAGCTGGTGGACTGGCCCGCCAACGAACCGCAACCCGACGACCTTGACGTGCGCCTGCCGGAGGCAGTCGGGCTGCCGGCACGCGTCAGTCTCAGCGCCATCTATCCGCAGCGCACGTTTCGTTTCTGCTTCAACAACGGCCAGATGTCCGAGGCGGTTACGCAGTTCATCGAGTCGCGCGACGACCTCCGGCCGGACGGCGATCATGTCTACATGGTCCAGTGGAAGGACGACGCTTACTCGCGCGACCTGGTGGATGGCTTCGATCTGTCGTGCCGCAAATGGATGCCGGAGTTCGTCCGTTTCGACCAGGAAGTACTGTCGAGCTTCGGCACCGCCGACGCCAAAAATCGCTTCGAAATCGGCTGCGTCGACGTACTACTGGACCAGTTGCAGAGTGCGGGCGGTCTGCCGGCGTTCTCGGGGTCTGACGCCAAACGCAAGCGCTCGCTGCTCGTCGTCGCCGGTCAGACGTTGCCGACGCGCCGTTTTCTCCGCGTGCTGGCGCGCACCGATCCACGGGCGGCCCGCGGCTTCGTCGTCGCCACAGGGGATGCGCTGTCGTTCAACACGGTCTACCGCGACCGCCTCATCACCTGGCCTATTCAGGATCTTCCGTACTCTCTCGTCCTGTTCAGCCACGCCAACCCCGTCGAGGCGAGCGCCGGCTTCCGGGCGCACGCCGACGGGCCAGTCGGCACCAGCACGATCGGGGATTCCGCTGCGACGGGAACGGAGGACGTGCTGCTTTTCGCCGACATCCTCGGCGCCGCGGCACGAGGAGTTTCGTCTCCAGATGGCTCGTTGTCCGATGCGCTTGGGCTGAGTGAACGGCTGCGGACGGCGCGCTTCGATCTGGGCCGCATCCGTTTTGGAGACGAGGGCACGGTGCTGTTCGACGAGAACGGCAACCGGGCCAGCGGCACGGGTGAACACGTCATTTGCCTACGGCCGCAATTCCAGGGAGGCCGAGCGCTGGCCATGCTCGGCGGACCTCTGGTTTGGATCGGCGCGGGTATGCCCCCGATCCAGGGTGGACGGGCCCTGCCGCGCGCCACCATCGAGGTCTGGACCTGGCGCGGCCGCGACGCCGACCCAAACTGGGTGCCGACCTGCGAACCGCTCACCGTTTCTTACGAATAGGACGGGAACCGCCGCTTACGAGCCGCGACCGTCAGGGAGCGCTTTCGCTCAACGCTCCCTGACGGTCGCGGCTCGTGAATCCGGGAGCACGAGGAACGCTCCCTGACGGTCGCGGCTCGTGAATCCTGAATGTGTTGTTCATCGATCACTACCGGAGGCGTCCTTCCATGACGAGTGCCGCTTCCTCTCCCCAACGTCTCTCCGAAGGCGCGCCGTTCCCGGCACGTTCGTCTCACCCCATTTGGAGCTACGTCCGCGGTCTCCTCGCGCCTCTTGTACTTTGGAGCTTCGTCGTTGCGGTGCTGGCACGGCCGGTCGAAGCGTGGCTGCAAGGCCAGGATAGTTACGACCAAGACGCGCTCAAGGAATGGCTGGACGAAACCCGCGGCGCGCGTGACACGCTCCCGGAGATGGTCGAGCGCTACCTGAAACTCCGAGACGCATTCCAGGGCCAGGGAGTGTCTTTGAACTCCGTGCAAGACCCGATTCTGCTCGAACGAGACATGGGTTTAAAGGGCGAGGAAATTCAAGAACACCTCCGCTCGCTGGGCAGCCCGCTCACCAAAATGTACGGCAATCAGGTGCCGCTCTTCCCGACTATCTATTCGATCCAGGTGCAGTTCGACGGCACCGACGAGGGGGCAATCGCCTGGGACTCGGAGTTGCCCGTACGGGTCAACCAGTACAAGAAGCTGACGCACCGCATCTCGCCGAGGGCGGTCGTTTACGTCCGCTATCAGCTGCACGCGTACAGCAAGCGCCAGCACGAGGAGCAGGTGACCGCCGAACGCCTCTGGCGCCTGGTAGCCCTGGCGGCGCCGGCGACGGTGCTCGGCCTATCCTGGGTGGTCCTTATTCAGACGCGCCAGCGGCGGCGCGAACGGCAGCAGGCGCTGGCCGAGTTCCAGGCGGCGCAAAACGAGCGCCTGTTGCTCCAGGAACAGCGCCGCCACGAGGAAACGGAACGCGCCCTGCTGGAACAGCGGTTGGCGACCCAGGACGCCGAGCAGCGGGCGCTGGAACTCAAGTCGCAGATGTTCGCCAACATCAGCATCATGGCCGGGTCGTACGCCCACAACATCAAGAACCTCCTGGTCAGACCGAACGACCTGCTCAGCCGCTGTCTGGAGGCGGCCTCCGTCAGTCCCGACCAGGCCGGAATGCTGCATGAGGTCCGCGACACGCTCGGCACCGTCACGGAGCGCTTGCAACAAATCCTGCGCACGGTGCGCCGCGATCCGACGCGGGCGGAACAGACGCGCCTCGATCTCAACGCCATCCTGCGCGACCTGGAACGCACCTGGCGCGACCTCGGCCGGGATCGCTGGAAGCTGGACGTGGTCCTCGACCTCGCGGAAGGCCCTTGTGCGGTAGCCGGCGACCTGTCGCACTTGCAACAGGCGGTCGAAAACCTGCTCTTTAACGCCCGCGACGCCACGTTCGAGCAGCGCGTGCGCCTGCGCGACGAGGCGCATCGCACCGAAGGACCGTCCCGGAAACAAGCGTTGATCGCCGCCGCGGCCTGGAGAGGCAGGATCGTTTTGCGGACGAAGCGGATCGGCGCGGAGGTTGTCCTGGAGGTGAGCGACAACGGCGCGGGTATGACGGAAGAAGTCCGCCGGCGCTGTACTGAGCCGCACTTTTCGACGAAGCGCGACAACGCTCTGTTCGAGGGATTGAGCACGGGAATGGGGTTGGGACTTTCGTTCGTCGTCGCCGTCCTGGAGCACCACAAGTCCGCGCTGGAGATCGACTCCGAGCCTGGACGCGGCACGACATTTCGGGCGCGCTTCTCCGCAGTGGATTAGCCCAAATTATTCACCGCAGAGGACACAGAGGAGCGCAGAGGAAAACGAAAATAAAAGTAGTCAATGAGTTGCGAAGGAACTTTCTCTGATTTGCTTTCGCAGCACAGTGAATTACCTGGTGTCGGCTGAATCACTTTCTAGTTTCGCCTCTGCGTCCCTCTGCGTCCTCTGCGGTGAATACCCTGCACGCAGCTTCGCGAAACGGCAAGCACGCGCTGGCCTTCCCCATTCTCGCGGTTTACAATCACTACACGTTTCGATGGGTCACCTCTTCACGCTCAGGAGTACACATTATGTACCGACGGTGGTTCGGAATGCTGTTGCTCGGTGCCTTCGTGGTGGGCGTCGCGCCCGCTCCGCGCACCGACGGCGAGGAAAAACGTCCGCCGGCGAGGGCCGAGAAACTGCCGGCCGACCTCGATTTCATCTACGAATCGGGCAGCAGCTTCGTCTCGCTCCGGCCCGGCGACCTGCTCGACGCGGCACCGCTGAAGCAGCTGCCGCCGCGCTTGAAGCGGGAACTGGAACGTATGGGCACCGAAGCGCAACGGCATTTCGGCATCCCCGTGAGCGACATGGAGCGGGTCTCCTTCCTTCTGCCCGATGAGCCGCAGGAAGGCCCTATCGCGGTGGTGCGCACCCTCAAAGCCTACGACCGCGACGCCGTGCTGCGTTCGGCGCTCGGCGAGGGCTTCCGCCCAGAGAAGTTCAAGGGCTTTTCTCTCTTCACGGGGAAAGAAGTCGGCGAGGTAACTCTCTGCGCGATCGACGCTCAGACGTTCGCCATTGGCCAACGACGGGGGCTGAAGGACGTCATCACCCGCGCCGATGGCCGCACGACGCCGCGGCCGCACGGCCTCGCCCTGGAGTGGGCGGCTGGGAAGCATCAGGTCGTCGTCGGCGCGACGGCGGAGCCTCTGCTTGGGATGTTGATCTGGCGGAGTGAGGCCAGATCGGCTGAGCGCGACCCACCGCGGGCTGTTCCCACCAAACAGGGTGAGTCCAAGACGGCGCCGGTTGAAAAGAAATCCAACGATCGGCCGCGGGATCCCGCGCCTCCTCCAGAGTCGATCCGAGAGAAACAGGGCAAGCGAAGTTCCTCGGCGGACGCGCAGTTCGTCTCGCTCCAGAGGGAACGCCCGGCGGAAGACCGACACGAGCAGGACTTCAAGCAAGAGCTACGTCATCTGCCGTTGCAGGCGTTACCCTACAAGCCTTTGTTGCTGGCGAAGAGTTTCGCGGCGAGCATCGACCTGGGCGAGGAATCGAAGGCTCAGTGGCAAATCCTTTTTGACGACGAGGACGCGGCCAAGGACGGCGAGATGTCAACCCGGGTTGCACTGTACGTGTTCCGCGAGGCGCTGGGCCGCCTGCCGCACGAAATGCATGCTTCCGCGGAGTTGACTCCGAAAGTAACCGGCGCTATCCGCGAGGTTCAGGCGGCACTCCGCGCGGCTCCGCTGAAACGAACCGGCGCGACACTCGAAGGGAGTCTCACGCTGAAGACAAGCGAGGCCACGCTCAAGCCGTTCTTCGCCGAAATGGACAAGGCAGCGACGCGCATGGAGGGGATGAACAACCTCAGGCAAATCGGCCTTGCCATGCACTCCGCGCACGACGTCTACGGCCAAATTCCGGGCGCTGCGATCTGCGATAAGGACGGCAAACCGCTGCTCAGCTGGCGCGTCGCCATCCTGCCGTTCATCGAGCAGGACAATCTCTACAAGCAGTTCAAGCTCGACGAACCGTGGAACAGCGAACACAACATGAAACTGCTCGAAAGAATGCCTCCGCAGTACGCCGTGCCCAACCGTGTTCTGAAGAAGGGCGAAACCTGTTTCCTCGTCTTCACCGGGCCGAACACGCCGTTCGACTCGACGCGCCGGAAGCCTGGTATCGGGCCGCGGCTCACCGAATTTACTGACGGCACGAGCAACACGCTTCTGGTCGTCGAGTCCGCCGAAACGGTGCCGTGGACGAAGCCGGACGACTTGGTCGTCGATCCGAAGAAACCGTTGCCGAAGCTCGGCGGCTCGTCTCCCGACGCCTTCCTCGCCCTCTTCGCTGACGGATCGGTGCGACCGATCCCGATGAAGATCAACGAGCAAACGCTGCGCTGGCTGATCGATCCCGCCGACGGCAACGTGATCCCCGACTGGGAGCAAATTGAACCGCGGCGCGACCGCAATCCGCGCCGGCCCGGAGAAGGCTCCGGTTCCGAGGCGCCGAAGCCGGTAGAGACCAAGCCCCTACCACCGGAGCGTAAACCCTGATTCATATAACCCCCGACAAGCCGGGGGCAATGCCACACCCCTCGGCTTGCCGGGGGTTATATGAATCATCACATCATCGCCTCGTAATCGACGGGCTTCTCCTTGTCGATCCGCGGCAGCGACAACGGCACTGCCTCCGGATATTTCTGTGACGCCCCTGTATTGAAGACGACGACTTCCTCATCCGCCCCGATTTTTCCTTCGCGAATCAGCGTCTCCAGGCAGTCGAAACAGACCGCCGTCTCGGGACAGATCGACAACCCTTCCAGCGCCGCTGAGCGCTTCATCCACTCGACGATGCGGCCTTCCTTCCCCGCCACAGCGCAGCCGCCGCTGCCGCGGATGGCGTCCAGCATCATGAAGTCGCCAACCGCCGCCGGCACACGCAAACCGCTGGCGACGGTGTGCGCGTTCGGAAACGTCTCCGCAAAGCGTTCGCCTTTTTCGAAGGCGCGCACGATCGGCGCGCAACCATCGCTCTGGCAACTGATGAGCCGGGGCATCCGCTCCGTTTTGAGCCAGTTCAGCTCTTTCAACTCCTGAAATGCCTTCCACATGCCGATCAATCCGGTGCCGCCGCCGGTGGGGTAGAGGATCACGTCCGGCAGGCGGTAGCCCGTCTGCTCCGCCAGTTCCAGGCCCATCGTTTTCTTGCCTTCGAGGCGGTACGGCTCCTTGAGGGTGGACATGTCGAACCAGCCGGTCTTCGCCGTGCCCTCGCGCACCAGCCGGCCACAGTCCGTGATGAGGCCGTTGACGAGGAACACCTTGGCACCGGCCAGGTGCGCCTCGATCTGGTTGATAATCGGCGTATCCTGCGGCATGAAGACGAAGACTTCCATGCCAGCGCGAGCGCCGTACGCCGCGAGCGCGCCGCCGGCGTTGCCCGCGGTCGGGATCGCCAGGCGTTTCAGTCCGAGCTGCCGCGCCATGCTGACGGCCATCGTCATCCCGCGGCTTTTGAAGCTGCCGGTCGGCAATCGCGACTCGTCCTTGACGAACAGCCGCGACAGGCCGAGCGCGCGGCCCAGCGTCGGGCAGGGAACCAGCGGCGTGATCGTCTCTTCGAGCGTGACCGGTTCGGCGTCGAGGGGCAGCGGCAGCAGTTCGCGGTAGCGCCACATCGTCGGCGGTCGTGCGGCGAACGTCTCCTTTGTGACCGCCCGTCCCACCGCCATAAGATCGTAGCGAACCCAGAGCGGCCGACCCTGATGGATGGTGTGGACCTGCCCGGTGGCGAAGCGGGTGCCGTCGAGCGCGCTTTCTAGATGAGTGAAATAGCTATTCATGGTTCGGTCGTCGCGGGATTCGAGGAATCACGGGCACGGGAATACGATACGGCGCGGCAGGCTGCGAGACGCTTGGGCGGCAACCAACCTTCAGGTTGCCAGCTGAATGGAACCGGGCCGTTTGCTCGCTCCCGGCGGCACTTGAGTAGGATGAAATAGCTGATAGCTGTTAGCTGACAGCTATCAACTATTGACCTCAAGCTTGTCTTCACTCCCACGATGCCATCAACCGGAAGGTCAATAAATAAGGAAGCCATTCCTGATCGTCGCCTCGCGTGGCCGTCGTTGCGACCGGCACGTAGGTTGAACCGCATGTCTGCCCGCGCTCCGGAGTCCACTTCCATGCGCTCAACCCTTCTGGCACTCGTTCTCCTATCAATCACCGTCGGTTGTAAGCGCGACACCAAGGCGAAGCAGAACGGTCAAAGTACCGACACCGCTTCGAGTATCCGTCAGCCCGAAGCGGCGCGGCCGAGGATAGATAGCGATCGACTGATCGGCACCTGGGTCGCCATCGAGAGCGAGGTGGACGGCCTCAAATCAGCGGGCACGCATTCCGAGTGGACCTTCGAGCCTGGCAAAGCGACGATCATCGACACGATTCAGGGAGAACGGCCGCTGGTCAGCGAAACCGACTGGGCCACGGACGAGACGGTGAAGCCGAAGTCGCTCTTCCTGGAACGGATCGGCACGGCCATTTACGAGCTCGACGGCGACAAGCTGCGCGTCTGCCTTCCAGCCCCAGGGGACACGCGCCCAACCGAGTTTAGCTCCAGGGGGCAACGCATCCTGCACACGTTTAAGCGGAAGTGACGCCTTTCCGCCGCGTTCCGATGCTGCCGCACCTTTCTACCGCCTGATTCCGCACGAATAGCCCCCTTGACCTTCTGCCGCCGCGCGGAGTAATATCCCGCCGTCCGGTACGGGAAACCGGCCGGACGCGACAGGTCGCTCCCTCGTCGCGGCGAGAGAAGACGTTCGCCGCCGAGGGCCGACACGACGACCCCCCACGGAGGGATCCCATCCTTGACCCTGAAACTTCACCATGCTGATTCGCCGTGACGGAGCGTCCGTGTTGGTGTCGGCGCCGGCCAAGGTCAACTTGCACCTGGAAGTCTTGCGCCGCCGGCTCGACGGGTATCACGACCTGGAAACGCTGATGGTTGCCGTCGGCCTGTACGACACCCTGGAGTTCAAGGACGACTCCACGGGTGGCGTTCAGCTGAGCTGCGACCGGCCCGACCTCGATATCGGGCCGGACAATCTCGTGTGCCGGGCGGCCGAGCTGCTGCGGCGGTACACCGTTTTGCGAAACGATATATCGCATCGAGGCGCAACCATCCGCCTCTGGAAACGAATCCCGATGGCCGCGGGACTGGCCGGAGGGTCGAGCGACGCCGCCGCCACGCTCGCGGGACTGAACGTCCTCTGGCGGCTGGGACTGTCTGCCGAAGAATTGTCCCGACTCGGTGCCGAACTGGGAAGCGACGTGAGTTTCTTCCTCTCAGCGCCGGCGGCCTGGTGTACCGGGCGCGGCGAGATCATTCGTCCGCTGCGCTTGGCCCGACCGCTGTATTTCGTGCTTGTCTGTCCGGCCGTCGGACTAGCGACGGCGGAAGTGTTCCGAAACCTGACCGTTCCGGAACAGCCGCTCTCCGGCGACGAAATCCGCCAGGCGGTTGAGACGGGCACGGTCGAGGAGAACGGCAGACGGCTTTATAACCGCTTGCAGTCCGTGGCCGAACGGCTGTGCCCGGCGGTCGCCCGAAGCGCCGACCGGCTTCGGGAGTTGAAGCCGGCGGGCGTGTTGATGAGCGGCAGCGGCAGCACCGTGTTCGCGCTGTGCCGCGACGCCGGCGAGGCCTTGTGGGTTAGCCGCGTCCTCCTCTCTGGATGGGAGGAAGGAGAGGGGACGCGAATCTATAGCGTGCGAAGTTGCATTTAGAATGTGCCACAGAAAAAAGGAGAACAACTGTGGTCATCACCGAAGTCCGGATCAAGCTCATGGATGACGGCAACGAAAACGAGCGCCTCCAGGCGTTCTGCTCGGTGACCTTCGACGACGCCTACGTCGTCCGCGATCTGAAGATCATCGAAGGCACCAAGGGTTCGTTCGTGGCCATGCCCAGCCGCAAATTGACCGACCGTTGCCCCGGCTGCGGAAGCAAGAACCACTTGCGTGCCCGCTTTTGCAATTCCTGCGGCGGCAAGCTGGACGAGGATCGCGCCACCCGCGACGCCGACGGCCGGGTCAAGCTGCACGCGGACATCGCCCACCCGATCAACTCGGCCTGCCGCGAGGTGATCCAAAGCGCCGTCCTCAAGTCGTTCCATTCCGAGAAGGAACGGTCGAAACTACCCGGTTACGTCTGCACCTACGACGACTACGACAGCGACTACGACGGCGCCGCCGTACCGGCCCCCAGCTACCGCGAGGCCGTGGGCGGCGAGACGGTCCGCGGCTATCGGACGCACGGCGCCCACGGCACGCGCTCGACGCACGCGACCGACAGCGGCGTGCGTCAGGAGAAGCGCTCCGAAGGCTTCGGCACCGGCGTCATGTAAAGCGGTGCGATACAAAGACGATTCCGGCGGGCGGGGCACCGGCCCCGCCCGCTCTCTCTCCACTTCCGTGCCCGCGTCTCCCTTCTCGACCAATCTTGTTTGACTAGCCCGAAGCGCGAGCGTGGGGGCTTGTCGCCCGCGCTCGCGCTTCGGGCTGCTATGGAGATGTTGCCGATGGCCAAACGTCCCTTCTGGGCCGCCGTCGCGCTGCTCGCGCTGACGGGCACCCTTCGGGCCGACCTCCCACCGCCACGGCCGGACGAGGCGCTCGGCAACGAGGCACCGTTGCCCCCGCTGCCGCCCCAATTCGCTCGACCGCAGCCGAACGGCGTTCGACTCGTCGTTCGCCTGGACGGCCCGGACACCCAAACCCGCCTACGTCTCCCGTCCTCGCTGCCGAAGGATCTGCCCTGGAAAGCGCGGACTCCGACGCGCGCCACCCGGCTGGCGCCGACGCGCGGCCCGCTGATCGCCGTCGGACTGGCGCTGACGTTTTCGGTGGTGACGACTGGGATGTGGCTGACGCGCTGGCGCGACCGCCAACGATCCTGAAGGGTGCCTTCCCGTACTGGCGTCGAGGCCCGTTCACGGGCCTCGACAATATCGGGAATGGACCCAGGGCTGAAAGCCCAGGGACGGCCGTCCCTGGGCT
>JBBQPD010000121.1:0-10690 GCA_038331535.1 Gemmatales bacterium
CGTCGGCCAGTGATTGAACTTCATGTCCATGTCTTCGGTCGTGCCCGTCGCCTGGTTGAGGGCGTCGAGCATGATCTCCGCGCCGAGTCTGCGGTAATAGAAGGAGGCGTAGTTGGTACGATCGGTCACGCTGGCCGGGTCCGCGCTGCTGCTCTGTTGATAGGTGCGGCTACTGACGATGGTGTGGTGCAGCCAGCGCAGGTCGTACTTGTGCTTGATGAACTCGCGGCACAGTTCGTCGAGCAGTTCCGGGTGCGACGGCGGGTTGAACGACGACAGGTTGTCCGGCGGATCGACCAGGCCGCGGCCAAAATAGTGCGCCCAAACACGGTTGACGATCGCCTTCGCGAAGTACGGATTATCGGGCCGTTTCAGCCACTCCGCCACCAGTTCGCGCGGGTCTTTTTCCTTCGCGATGGTCAGGTTTTCCTTGTCGCCGAGCAGCCGGAACGTCTTCGACGCCTGCGTGCCGAGCGGGCTGGTGACCGACGCGAACGCGGTCGAGTCCGGCATGTGGTGCGTCTCGGCGTGCATGATGCGCCGACCCACTTCGTCGAGATATTTGCTCTTCCGCTCCATCTCGGCGAGGACGTGCTTCGTGGCATCATCGGCGGCAGTCTTCATTTCCTTGCGTTTCTTTACTTCCTCGGTCAGTCGCTTCGCCTCGGCGTTTACCTTGCGGAACTCGACGGCGGCCTCTGGGAACTTCTTCTCGTTGTCGCCCTGGAAGCCCGGCTGGCGCACGCGCATGAAGAAGTTGGCGAAACTGAGCAGGTCGTCCTGCGACCATACATCGTGCGGATGCCGGTGGCACTGGGCGCACTCCAACCGCAGGCCGAGGAACGTGTGCGCGATTTGCAGCGTCCCCTTCACGCCGGCCGACTCGCGCCGCTGCCAGTACAGGTCAAGCGTCCTGCGCTCGGAATAAAGGCCGAGATCGGCGCGCGGCGTCCTGTATCCGTCGGCCAGGGCGACAGCCTCGCGCGCCCACTCCTCGACGGACCGCCCCTCGCGGCTGGTGGCGGTCAGGATGCGCTCGACGAACTGATCATAAGGCAGGTTCTCCTGCAAGCGCGCGCGGACCCAGGCGGTGAAACGCGGGGCATCGACCTCCTGCGACATGCCATCCGCGTAGACGCCGTAGTCCGAGGCTTTCAACAGATCGCAAAACTTCAACGTCCACAGAGCGGCGTGTCCCGGCCGGCCCAGCAATTCCGCGATCTTGCGAGTTCGCTTGTCGTTTCGCGCATCCGCCAGAAAGGCGCGGACTTCGGCGGCTATCGGCAACTCTCCCGACAGGTCGAGGGAAATCCGGCGCAGGAAAGTGGCGTCGTCGGCCAGCGGCGCCGGCGGCAGGTTCAACCGGCGCAGTTTGGCGAGGACGTGCTTGTCGATGAAGTTGTTCGCCGTCACATCGGGGAAAGCATCCGCGCCCGGCCGCGGCACCACGGCGCGGGCCAGCGCCGGCTCGGCGCGATAGCGCGCGAGGATCGCCATGTCGCCGGGGCCGACCGCCTCCACGCGCCCGGCGGGGGAGACGCGGGCCACGGCACGATCGAGCGTGTCGTAGGAACAGAGCGGCGTTACATCTTCCATCGAACCGTCGGCAAATGTCGCCATTACGGAGAGGAAATAGCTCTCTCCCGGTTTGCTGACCTGCTCGGCGGGCGTGACTTGCAGGCGGACGACGCGCGACGCGGGTAAATCATCGAGCCGCGCTCCGGAAGCGATCCAGCCGCGTAGCAGCGCATACTCCGTGCCGGCCGGATCGATCAAGCGACCGCCCTGGTGCGGCACGCGGCCGGTTGCCTTCAACAGCAGCAGGCTGGCATCGGGATCGAAAACGCTAACGCGCCGGCCGGATGCCTCGCGCAGCAGGCGTTCGTGATCGAGGACGGCGTCGGCGGCGAAGAGGCTGAGACGGAAGCCGTTCTGTCCCTTGACGGCGCCGTGGCAAGCGCCGCCGTTGCAGCCGAGGCGGCTGAAGACGGCTTCGACATGTCGGCTAAAGCGCGGCTCCGCCGCACGGACCGGCACGATCAGCAGCAACGCGGCTGCCCACGTCGCGGCAAGGCGGCGTCGCATGGTCTTTCCCTCCCTCATAACCGGCCATCGAAGGAACACACCGAATTTTATGCCCAGAGCGGCGAGGACACCACCGATTTCCGGGGAGTGACCCCGTTTGCCGCTTGCGGCTTCGCGGCGCGGGACCGCTAAGCCGCAAGCGGCAGCGAGCGCGTCAATCTGCTACAATCAGCGCGATGACCGAACGACACGACAAGCCGCGCCTGCTCATCACCCTCGGTGACGTCGCCGGCATTGGTCCGGAGATCGTCGCGAAGGCGTGGCGAGACCTCCTACCGCTCTGTCGTCCCGTGGTCGTTGGCGATCCCGACTGGATGACGCGCGGCCTGGCGCTCGCCGGCAGCGACGCCCGCGTGGAAGTGGTCGCGCGCCCGGCGGATGCCGTTCCCACGGCCGGGCGGCTTCCGGTCGTCGTTGGCAGCGATCAGGATTTGTCAAAGGTCGTCCCCGGAAAAGTGACGGCGGCGGCGGGTCGGGCGGCGTATGACTTCCTGTGCCGGGCGATCGACGAGGCGCTGGCCGGCGCCGCGGACGGCATCGTCACCGCTCCCTTGCACAAGGAGGGCTTGCGCGCGGCCGGCCTTTCCTATCCGGGCCACACGGAAATCCTGGCCGAGCGCACCGGCGTGCGCGAGTTCGCGATGGTGCTGGCCGTGCCTGGTCTGGCGGTCGCTCACGTCACCTTGCACATGGCGCTGCGCGACGTGTTGCGGCACCTCAACGCCGACGGTGTGTTGGAAAAGGCCCGTCTGCTCGATGACCTGCTGCGCCGACTGATCGGCCGGCGGCCGCGCCTTGGCGTCTGCGCCCTGAACCCGCATGCCAGCGACGGTGGACTCTTCGGCGACGAGGAGACGCGCATCATCGCCCCGGCCGTCGAGGCGGCCCGCGCCGCCGGCATCGACGCCACGGGGCCGTGGCCAAGTGATACGCTGTTCGTGCGGGCGCGTGAGGGCGAGTTCGACGGCATCGTGGCGATGTATCACGATCAGGGCCACATCGCGCTGAAATTGATGGGCCGCGGCCGGGCGGTGAACATTAGCGCCGGCCTGCCAATCGTGCGCACCAGCGTTGCGCACGGCACCGCCTACGACATCGCCGGCCGCGGGGTTGCCGATGCGGGAAGCCTGGTCGAAGCGGCACGCATCGCGGCACGATTATCGGGCAATCGTCCGTAGTCCGTGCCCGCGTTCCCAAGTGCTGTCGCACAAAACCTCGGAGCGCGGCCATCCTGGCCGCAGGGTGGCGGGCGGGACGCCCGCGCTCCGAAGTATTGTGCGACGGCGCTTATAATGTTGGTGATAATCGCCGTCTTCACGTTCGCGGCCCGCACGGAGATTGTTGGGAATGTTGCGGCACACGTTCTGTCATCTGCCAGGTGTGGCCGCCCGGACGGAGCAGCGGCTCTGGTCCGCCGGCATGTGTACCTGGGACGATGCTCTTGCCGGCTCCGCTGCGTCGCGCCGGTTGCCGGCCGCTGACCTGCGCGAATCCGTCCACCGCCATGGCCTTGCCGATCCCGCCTGGTTCGATGCCCGCCTGCCGGCAGCGCAGTCCTGGCGGCTGTTCGGCGACTTCCGCGCGCACTGCGCGTACCTGGATATCGAAACGACCGGCATGTCCGCCACCGCTGCCGTCACGTCCATCGCGCTTTACGACGGCCGCACCGTCCGCACTTATGTCCGCGGCCGCAACCTGAACGATTTCACCCGCGACGTACAGGCGTACCGACTGCTCGTCACCTACAACGGTAAATCGTTCGACCTACCGGTGCTCCGCCGCTGCCTGGGTTGCCGGCTGGACCAGGCGCACATCGACCTGCGCCATGCGCTGGCGGGCCTGGACATACGCGGCGGCCTGAAGGCCTGCGAACGGCAACTGGGCCTCACCCGGCCGGGAATGGAAGAGGTCGATGGTTACGTGGCCGTGCTGCTGTGGCAGCGCTATGAGAAGCGGAAGGACGCGAAGGCTTTGGAGACGCTGCTGGCCTACAACGTGCAGGACGCTGTCAACCTGGAGACGCTGATGGTCCACGCCCACAACGCCAGCCTGGGACGTCTGACCGAGGCGCCCTTCGCGGCGGCCTATCGGCTGCCCCCGCCCGCGCTCGCGCCCAATCCGTATACGCCCGACCCCGACACGGTGCGGCGCGTGCTGCGCGAGTCGCCGCCAATCTTCCGTGCTTTTCGCGGCGGCTGGTAGTAGTGCATCTATCGTGTTTTGGTGGGTGGGACCGGCGTCTCGCCGGTTCGGACCGGCGAGACGCCGGTCCCACTCACCAAAAGGAAGTTCATCCAAGGATTTCCCTGCGCTCGTCCTTCTTTCGTTCCTGGTAAATCTCCTCCATGATGGCGTCCCAATAGGGGTCGTCGGCGAGGGCGCCTTCCGTGCGGAGGAAGCCCGCGCCCTGTCGTTCCGCCAGTTCCGGCTTGGCGGGTCGCACGGCTACTTCGACCTCCTGGCCGTCGGCGAGCCCCGGGTCTTCGGACAACTCAATCGTTCGGCCATGGACCGTGCCGTGAAGCAGCTTCCTCATCGTCGATCCCTCCGGTAGAAAAAAGAAGTGGAGTACGTTTTCTGTCAATTCCGTGAGATTATCTTTTGTGCCCATCGCTTTTGTTTTTCTGTCGCGGGAATCTTTCGCCTCAGCGCAGAATCGCCTGGATCGGAGAACCCTCGCACAGTGTCATCGGTCGCCCCAGTCGGTCACGCAACAAAATCTTGGGATTGACGCCGAGGCACTCGTACACGGTGGCAGCCAGGTCGGCCGGCGACGTGGGGTTCTCGGCGGGATAGGCCGCGTAACGGTCGCTGGCGCCATGCACCACGCCGCCCTTAACGCCGCCGCCGGCCAGCACCGAAGTGAACACGTGCGGCCAGTGGTCGCGGCCGTCGCGCCCCGCGCCCGCGCCACCCACCACACCCTGGCCGACGCGCGGCGTTCGTCCCATCTCGCCCGTCCAGACCACCAGCGTCTCGTCGAGCAGCCCGCGCGCCTCCAGGTCTTCCAGCAGCGCGCTGAACGCCTGGTCGGTCACGGGACATAGCCGCGACTTGAGATCGATGAAGTTGCGGTTGTGCGTGTCCCAGTAGACGCTGACATTAGTGATGCCGTCGTTGGGCCAGAAGACTGTCACCAGCGGCACACCGGCCTCGACCAGCCGCCGGGCTTGCAGAACCGACTGGCCGTGGGCGTTCATCCCGTAGCGCTCGCGCACGGCCAACGGTTCCCGGCTCAGGTCAAACGCCGCGGTCGCCCCGCGCGAAGCTAGCAGCGCGAAGGCGCGCTCGTAATGGGCGCGCATCGCAGCTGCGTTGAGCTGATGCTCCAACCCCTGACGCTGCTGATCGAGGTCGCGTAACAGCAGTCGGCGGCCGTCGGTGCGCTCCTGCAAAACGTCGGCGTGCAGGCTGAACTCGCCGACGCGATAGTCCGGCTTGCTGGCGTCGGCGTCGATGCGCATGGGGTGGTGGACCGGGCCGAGCCAACCGGCGTCCTGGCCGTGCGACTCCTCGACGAAACGCGGAGCGCCGTTGGGCACGACCGGCATCATGGACACGAACGGCGGCAGCGGTCCGCGCCCACGGCCGAGCGCACTGAGGACGGCGCCGTAACCCGGCCAGTCCTCCGAGCGCGCGGCCCCGCGCCGGGGGACGCCGCGGCCCGTCAGCAGGTAATGCGTCGCGGTCGTGTGGTCCACGTCGGTGTGGGTCATCGAGCGGAGGACGGCCAGCTTATCCGTATGGGAAGCGAGCCGCGGCAGGTGTTCGCAGATGCGGAGACCGGGCACGCGCGTCGCGATCGGTTTGAACTCGCCGCGGTATTCTACTGGGGCGTCGGGCTTGGGATCCCAGGTATCCTGCTGCGCCGGTCCGCCCCACATGAACAGCAAAATGCAGGACTTCGCCCGCCCGGCGCGCGGCGGGGTGGCATCGCGCGCCCGCAACAGTCCCGGCAAGCCCAGCCCGAACAGACCGAGCGAACCGGCGCGCAGCACCTCGCGGCGCCCCATGGGAGCGGTGCCGAGATGTTGACGACAGGCCTGACGCGGATTCCTCGTCATGGCGCACTCCGGTACGATTCGGGCAAGGAATGAGACAAAGGTAACCTCTGTTCTATTCCGCGGTCGCCGACTCGGCCTGGAAGCAGGAATGTCTCTCACGAGCCGCGACCGTCAGGGAGCGCGGGCGCCAGTGCTCCCTGACGGTCGCGGCTCGTGCAGCGCGGCGCGGCGTCGGTCGGACGGATAGAATGGCGCTAGTGCTTCTGATAAGGCGGATACCGAGAAAGAAGAACGATGACCGCCGAAGATGCTTTCCTGGCGGCGATCCGCGCGGCGCCGGACGACGACACGCCGCGCCTCGTCTTCGCGGACTGGCTGGAAGAACACGGAGATGCCGCCGCCAGCGGTCGCGCCGAGCTGATCCGCGTGCAGTGCGAGTTGGCACGGTGGGTGCCCGACTTGACGCGACGCACGGCCTTGCAAGCGCGTGCCTCGGAATTGATCCAGCTTCATGGCCTGCAAGCTGGCGATGGCTTGTGGGACTGGCCGGCGTCGTGTAAGCGCGAGCGCATCACCAACACGATCGGCATGGATCTCTCGCTCATTCCCGCCGGCACCTTTCTGATGGGCGCTCCGGAGGCGGAGTCGGACTATTATCCCGACGAGTTGCCACAGCACATTGTCACCATCTCGCGGCCGTTCTATCTCGGCGTCTATCCGGTGACGCAGCGGCAATACGCGGCGGTCATGGGTGTCAATCCGTCCGACTTCAACGCAGGCAACAGCGGCAGCCCGGATCATCCCGTCGATACCGTCTCCTGGCACGACGCGGTCGAGTTCTGCCGGCGCCTGTCGGAATTGGCCGGCGAGAAGGCGGCGGGCCGCGTCTATCGGCTGCCGACCGAGGCCGAGTGGGAGCACGCCTGCCGCGCCGGTTCCACGACACCCTATCACTTCGGCGCCGCCTGTTCCGGGCTTGAGGCGAATTGCGACGGGCAGTATCCCTACGGCGGAGCGCCGCGCGGGCCATTTCTGCAGCGGACGACGAAGGTCGGTTTCTTCGCGCCGAACGTCTTCGGCCTCTTCGACACGCACGGCAACATCTGGGAGTGGTGCGCCGACTGGTACGACCGCGACTACTATCGGCGCAGCCCCGCCGTGGACCCACCGGGTCCGTCCGACGGCGAGGAGCGCGTGCTGCGCGGCGGCTCGTGGTTCTTCCGCGCCCAGCGCTGCCGTTCGGCGGCCCGGCTTGGAGTGTCGCCCGAAGGGAGCTATCACATCGACGGGTTTCGGGTGGCGGTGACCGTGTGAGAGTACGAGCTGCGACCGTTAGGGAGCGCCGGTGCAACGCTGCAGAAGTGCGTTCTAGGAGCCGCGACCGTTAGGGAGCATCAACGAGACGCTGCGAAAAGCGCTCCCTAACGGTCGCGGCTCGTAGAACACAAAACCTTCTAGGTCAGAATGGTTCCTGTCCGGCCCGGGGTTCCTTTCAGTATATCCAGACAGCCGTGGTCTAGAGAAACGTACGAGTCGCCAGTCGGCGTCCAGGCTCTCGAATCGTTTGTTCAGGTATGGTCGGACGGGTTGTGCCGTGTCGTGCCGGGGCGAGGGGCGCGGCGGGCTACCTCTGTTACCCCCGACCTTCCAGTTTGCCGCGGTGGGAGGCCGATACATCTCCTTGTGAGGCTCAACGGCGAAATGCGGTCCGGCCTGATTATTCCCGCACCGCATTAAGTTGCCCCAAACCGTTGGCTTCGCGCCCAAACTTGACCTAGTGTTGACTGTCGGCTGGATCATCCTGATAGCTGGAACCCTCCCCATGACACGGCCACGACGCCTGCGAAATGAATCGGTCCAGTCGCCGCTGGAGACCTATCTGCGCGAGATCAACGAGACGGCGTTGCTCAACGCCGACGAGGAAAAGCAACTGGCCTATCGCATCGAGGACGGCGACAGCGAAGCTCGCGACCGCATGGTGCGCGCCAACTTGCGCCTGGTCGTGAATATCGCCCGCAGTTACACGGGCAAAGGCCTCGGTCTGCAAGATTTGATTGAAGAAGGCAACCTCGGCCTGCTGCGCGCCGTCGAGGGTTTCGACCCGTCGATGAACACCCGCTTCAGCACGTATGCCAGCTACTGGATCAAGCAATCGATCAAGCGGGCGCTGGTGAACACGGCCAAGACGATCCGCATCCCAGCGTACATGGTGGAGTTGCTGGCGAAGTGGCGGCGGGCGACGGCCCAGCTTCAAGAACAGCTGGGGCGGACGCCGACGGAAGGGGAGATCGCCAAGAGCCTGGACCTGCCGAAGAAGAAGCTGAACATCATCAAGAAGGCCATTCGCGTTTACAACTCGGCGCCGCAGACCGACCAGCCGGATTCGGGCTGGTCGCTGGACGAGATGCTGATGGATGGCCACACCAAGTCGCCGGACAACGAGATGGCCGACTCCGACGACCTGCACCAGGTCATGGACCTGCTCGAAAAGATGGACAAGCGCGAGGCCGCCGTGTTGCGCATGCGTTTCGGCCTGGACGAAGAGGAGCCGAAGACGCTCAAGGAGATCGGCGAGCGCCTGGGGCTAACGCGCGAGCGCGTCCGCCAGATCGAAAGCGAGGCGCTGGGGAAGCTGAGCGTGAGCATGCAGGTGGAGTGAGCGCGTTAGCGGTCTCTCCTCCAATCGCCGTGGAACATTCCTGTTATTGCTGAGGCCCGTTCAGAGATCGTCCAGCTTTGGTAGCCTTCTCGTACAAGGAGTTACGTCCATTGAGGTACACAAAAGTGGGGGGCGCAGCTGCAATGACGGTAGATACTACTCTCCGTCCTTCGCAGGAGTCCCCCCATGGCTACTGTACGCGCCGTCACCGCTGCCGTCTCCCTGACGGTGCTCTTGGTGCGGCCCCCCTGGGACGACAACCATCCCGCCCGTCTCGAACGGGGCTCCCGGCTTCCCGCCCGAACTCCTTTGCCGATCATCACCTGAAAGCTGGACGATCTCTGAACGGGCCTCCATGCAATAACGGGTATGCACCCTGAGGGCTTGCTATTCGTTGACATGGACGCAATGACTTGTAGACTATGCAGCGTGATCCATACAGATAATCGCCTCGAAAATCTCCAGTTCCTTTGTCCCAACTGTCATTCGCAAACGAAGACTTACTGCCGGAGAAAGGCAACGACGCAAAAGGCCCGGTGATGGAACTGGTAGACATGCGGCTCTTAGAAGGCCGTCCCGAGAGGGGTGCGGGTTCGAGTCCCGCCCGGGCCAATTCTTTTCCCCCTGACTTCATGCTCCCTGCCGACCGCTTACCCTTGCTCCTCACCGGCGTCACCGGCGTCGCGGGGTTTAACGCCCTGACCCACTTTCGCGCGCGCTATCCCGGCCGCGTCGTCGCCACGCGGGGCATCCTCTCCAAGCTCGACGGCGACGACATTGTCGGCCTTGCCATCGAGGACCAGGATGGGTTGCGGCGCCTCTTCCGCGACTACGGCATTCGCTCGGTACTCAATGCGACGGGCAACTGTGCGCTCAAATCGTGTGAGCTTGATCCGGTGATGTCGCACCGCCTCAACGTCATCAGCGCCGCCAACCTCGCGGCAGTGGCGCGTGAGTTCGGCACGCGCCTCGTCCATCTGTCCTCCGACCTCGTTTTCTCCGGAAATGGGGTGGGCGGATACGTCGAGACCGACCCGGTCGATCCGGTGACGGTCTACGGCAAGACGATGGTCGGCGGCGAGGAGGCCGTGCTCGCGACCTGTCCGCAAGCCGCGATCTTGCGCATCTCGCTGCCGATGGGGCCGAGCTGCAATGGCCATGCAGGCGCCATCGATTGGATTCAGTCGCGCTTCCGCGCCGGCCGGCCGGCGACGCTCTACTTCGACGAGGTCCGCTCCTGCACGTATGTCTCGGACCTCAATGACGTATTCGAGTTCTTCCTGGCGTCCGATGCGTTCGGCCTTTACCACCTCGGTGGGCCGCGGGCAATAACGCTATTTCAGATCGCCCAGGTCGTCAATCGCGTCGGCGGCTACGACCCGCACTTGCTGAAGGGTTGTCCACGCTACGAGGCCGGTCCGGTGCCGCCGCGCGCCGGCAACGTCAGCATGAACAGCGCGAAACTGCAGGCGCTCATGGGCGGCGATCCATTTCAGCCGTGGCCTCTCGGCGAAGAGATGTTCCCGGCCGACCGCCGCTGGCATTATGAGCGTCCGAACGCCGAAGAGAATGGACCGGAGCGATTGCGGGAGCGTTTGTATCGGTATGAGGAGATGGCCACCAAAAGAACGATCGACGGATTGGCTGAGAGCTAACAGCTAGTAGCTATCAGCTTTTAGCCAAACCACGAACCTCATCGGTCATCTATTTCTGGAACCGCGTCACGCGCGTTGCGCCCGCCTCCAGCGCGAAGTGGTAGCCGTCCGCGAACGCGTCGGCAAATTCTTCTTGATGCGACACCAGCAGAATACAGCGCATCTGGGTACGTAGGTTTTGCAGCTCCTGAATCATCACCTGCCGGCCGTGGCGGTCGAGGCAGCCGAAGCCCTCGTCGATGATGACCGACTCGATCGGCCGATGCTGGCGACTGGCGTACTGGCCG
>JBBQPD010000122.1:0-10639 GCA_038331535.1 Gemmatales bacterium
GAAAACCGCGTCGATTACCTGTCGCTCTCCTCCGGCCAGCAGTTCCAGGTGCCGTTCGAGCAGCTGACGATGTTCTCGACCAACCTGGACCCGCGCGACCTGGTAGACGACGCCTTCCTGCGGCGCATGCGCCACAAGGTCGAGATCACGGCGCCGCCGCGCGACATCTACGAGAAGATCTTCACCGCCGTGGCCCGCAAGCTGGGCATGAACGCCTGCCCGGAGGCGGTAGATTACCTATTCGAGCGCTATTACAGCCGTGGCCGCTGCACGCGCGCGAGCGATTGCCGGGATTTACTGGAGACAGTGCAGTCGATTTGCCGATTCCGAAGGATACCTCTCCAATTGACGCGCGACCTGATGGCGGAGGCCGCCGCGAGCTTCATCCGCGAATTCAAATAACAGCAGCACGAGCCGCGACCGTTAGGGAGCGCTCCCTAACGGTCGCGGCTCGTGTGACTACGGACGGAGAAGTGACAATGGATTGTCGCAGGACGCTGGGGCCGGCACTGTGGCTGCTGACGGGCGCGCTCGGTTGCGCTCACGACCGCGGCGCGGGGCCTGTCCGGGAGACGCCCCCACCGCCCGTGGCGACCCGCTCGGCAAACTCCCCGTCGAAACCCGATCCGGACCCGGTGAAGCGCGCGCCTCACGCCGAGACGTGCGTGCGGGCAGGCATTTTCTTCGCCGGCGAGGCGTCGGCGCTCAGCAAGAATTCAAACGCGCAGGAGCAGTTGCGCGAGCGTGCCCGCATGGCCTACCAGCAAGCACTTAGTATCGATCCGAATTACGTGCCCGCCTACCAGTCGCTGGGCCGCCTGTACTCGGACATGGAAGACTACGAACACGCGCTGGCGACCTATCACAAGGCGCTGCAGATTCAGCCGCGCTGTGGGGCGGTTTGGTTCGAGCTGGGCATGTGCCAGGCCCGCAAGAAAGAGTGGACCACCGCTCTCGAGAGTCTGAACCGCGCGATCGAGTGCGAACCTGAAAATCGGCAGTATCTCAACACGCTTGGCTTCGCGCTGGCACGCACCGGCCGCTACCAGGACAGCCTCAACGTCTTCATGCGTTCGTCCGGCAACGAGGCGATGGCCAACTACCAGCTCGCCCGCATGTTGCACCATCTCAAGCAGGACGACATGAGCCGCCAGTGCGCCCAGGCGGCGCTGCAGAAAGACCCGAATCTGGAGGCGGCGCAGAACCTGTTGACGCAGTTGAACGAAGCCCGCCCCTCCGGCGCCACGCTTCGCTCCGTGGGTTACAGCGAGGTCGCGCCCGACGCTCAGCCGGCCCCGTCGGCGCAGCCGGAAGAGTTGCCGCGCGAATTCGTTAATCCACAACCGACGATCCTGCCGCCGCCGCCGCGAGGCATGCGGTAGAACTCGGGCATATTACGAGCCGCGACCGTCAGGGAGCGAAGGGAACCGCGCCCCCTGACGGTCGCGGCTCGTTTAACTTGTTCCCGCGCGACGCCTTACTGTTTGGGTTTGACCGCGGCCGCCTTCGGCCAATCGTCGGTACGGAACGGCGACGCCGGCAGGCCGTCGAGGTTGTACAGGTTGACGACCGGATAGTTGGCCCAGCCGAAGCGCACGGCGACGGGCTTCTCGACCTGGTCGCACGAGACGACGACGGTGTCGCCCTTGATCGTCGCCGTCGCGTTGTAGAACTTCTTATCCTCTCCCGCGACCGTGAAGCCGGTCAGCATTTCGCCTTTGACCTCCAGGCCGCGGCCCAGGTGGGTAAAACGCAGGACGGCCTTATCGCCTTCGACCGTCATCTTCTCGAAAATTGGACCGGAATACTCGATCTTTTCCTCGTAAGCGACGCCGAGTGCGGCCAGGGCCAGGCGCACGCCGACGGCCTCCTTGCGGCGCGGGTGAATGTCCTTCTCGTCGCCCACGTCGGTGATGACGGCCATGCCGGTGTTCTTCACCTTCAGCGTGTGCAGTTGGGCCTCGCGCAGCCGTGCCCAGTCGGGATCGGTCGGCTCGGCGGTCTTGGCGTAGTAGGGTGCCAGCTGCACGAAGAAGAAGGGGAAGTCACCCTGCTTCCAGTCGTCGCGCCAGTTCTTGATCATCAAGCCCATGAGTTCGGCGTACTGAGCGGCGCGGCTGGCGTTCGATTCGCCCTGATACCAGATCGCCCCCTTGATGGCGTAGGGAATGAGCGGGGCGATCATGCCGTTGTAGAGCTGCGACTGGCGCCCGTGCTTGCCGAGGTGCGTCGGGTTGGCCTTGAGGACGTCCATGCTCGTCCATTCCTCGGCCGCGGTGCCGCCCCAGGACGAGTGGATGATGCCGACGGGGACGTTGCGAGCCTTCTGAATGTCGCGCGCGAAGAAGTAGGCGACGGCGGAGAAATCGGGGACGGTGTCCGGACCGCAATCCAGCCATTTGCCGTTGTTGCCGTCGCGCGGCACATCGCTCTGGGGCGTGGCGGAAGCCGTCCGCTTGACCGTGAAGAGGCGGATGTTCGGATTCGCGGAATCAGCGATGCTCTTGGTCGAGCCGTCGGTGTCGCGCAGCTTCTGCTCCATGTTGGACTGTCCTGACGCGATCCAGACCTCGCCGATCATGACATTTTTAATTTCTACAGTGTTCTTGCCCGAGATCGTTAAAGTGAACGGACCGCCGCCCTCCCTGCACTTCTTCTTGAACTCGGCCGGGGCGGGTGCGCCCTGGAAAGTGGGGATGTCCAAATCAAGTCGCCATGAACCATTTTCCTTGACGATTTTCATCCGAGGTGAAGAGATCACAAATTTGCCGTCGGTGATTTCCCAGCTTATCTCCTCTCCAGGATCTGCGGTTCCCCAGATCGGACACGATGCCCCGCGTTGCAGCACCATGCCGTCGCTGAACAGGGCCGGCAGCTTGACGTCGGCCCGCGCGGCGGGAGTACAGAGGAGGCCCACGGCGAGCGCCGCGAGTGGGAACGATCGTTTGAGTCGCATGTCAGTTCCTTGGGTGAATGGGAATAACGGGGTTACTTTGCTTTGGACCCCGCCACCGTGTCCAGTTCGCCGCTCGTTTGAGGGAGTGGATCGAGAGAGTCTTCGGGGAAATCGAAAGGTAAGTCGTCGGCCCACATCGCCTTGATCGCGTAGAATCGCCGGCCCCCAATGCCGATGTTCCCGCGGTCTTCGGTGATCTCGAAAATCCCACCTTCCCAGCCGTGTTTCGCACGGACCCGATCGCCAACACGGAATCGAGCGGGAGGATACTTAGAAAGTCGTTTGCTCATGAGAGGTCTCCGCTTCACCACGGGGCGGTACCTGTCGCCGCCTGAATGTGAGCGCGCATCACGTCGTCGAACGATCGAATCAGGCCGTCGCACACTGCTCGCCACGTTTGAACACGAGCGAGCCGCAAATGAGGCAGTCCTGCCCGAAGCATGACGAGGTCGAAATCCTGATGGGCGATGGCGTTTCGCCAGTCGTTCAGTTCCTCAAGGGCTGCTCTTCGAACAGCGTTTTGAGGTTGGTGGGCAAGGACGAGCGGCCAGAATCGCAAACTGAACCGATCGAAGTCGGACCCAATGTTTCCGGCGGTCGGGTTCCCTCGATCCAACTTGCGTCCGAAAGCGATGTTACGCAACACCATGTCTCGCAGGTGGGGATCGCTAATCGACGCAACCAGGAAGTCCGCACATTCCTCATGAAAATCCCGGCAGTATCCCTGAAACTGCCCCGACAACATGATCGTATACGCCTGATTGATCTGGAGCATGGCGGTCCGTACGCCGGGGCCGGAGCCGCGCAAGGCCCGATGCGCCCGCTTGATCTCGTCCAGCGCGGCGGCGCGGTCCGCGAACCATCTTTGCAACGACAGCGACGGCATCTCGATATTATCTTCGATCGTATGCGCCGGTCAACCGTTCGCCGCTTGCGGCTTCGCGGTCAGGCTGCGAAGCCGCAAGCGGTTCGCTACCTCCCAATTATTTGACCTTGAACGAGTCGAGGAACTTCTTGCTCTCGGCGCTGTCCACGAAGTCTTTCGGCCCGGCCATCGTGACCTGATAGAAATGCGTCGGCGTCACGATGAAGCGGACGCGGTAAATACCCAGTCCCGGCACCTCCAGATCGATGTCGCGAGCGGGGTACTTCTTGTCGATCATCAGCGCCTTCTCGGTCGGCGCCTTGGCCTTGAACGTCTTCACCAGGGCGTCGCGGCCGCCGTCCATGATCTTGCCGACGATCGCTTCGTTGTCGAGCGCGATGGCAGCGGGGAACTTGTTGATCTGCAGGAGATAGACGGCCTTGCCGCCCATCGTTTCCAGCAGCGCCTGGGCGGAATCCTTGTCGCCCATCTCCTTCGGCTTGGAGGGGAACAGGACTTCGCACTTGTGGTCGGCGGACGAATAGGTCACCCAGTCGGCCTTCTTCTCGTCGGCAGAGAGGAGGCCGGCCGACAGGATCAGGGCGAAAAGCGGGATGCGGACGTTCATCGAATCACCTCATGGTTTGCGTGACAGCGGCTGGTAATTGCGGCCGGCCCACGGCCCGGCACTCGGTGTTTGGGATAGGGTAAAGGGAGCGCCGCAGCAAGGGAAAACTCACGGCCTTGACCGCTTCCATTGTGTCATCTAGGTTGATGACTGGCCCGCCAGCATCCCTCGCGCCCTTGTGAGAGTGTTCATGTCCGCTATTGCCGCCAACCTGCCCGACGCCGCTGGCCGCTTCGGTCCCTACGGCGGCCGCTACGTCCCTGAAACGCTGATGGAAGCCCTGCGGCAGCTGAGCGAGTACTACGACCAGGCCCGCGAGGACGCCGAGTTTCAGAAGCAGTTTCACCACTATCTGCGCACTTACGTCGGTCGACCGTCGCCGCTCTACTTCGCCGAACGGCTCACGAAAGAAGCCGGCGGCGCCCGCATCTTCCTCAAGCGCGAAGACCTCAACCACACCGGCGCCCACAAGATCAACAACTGCATCGGCCAGGCGCTGCTCGCCAAGCGCATGGGCAAGCCGCGCATCATCGCCGAGACCGGCGCCGGCCAGCACGGCGTCGCCAGTGCCACCGCCGCCGCCCTCTTCGGCCTGACCTGCACCGTCTACATGGGCGAGGAAGACGTGCGCCGGCAGGCGCTCAACGTCTTCAAGATGAAGGCGCTCGGCACCGAGGTCGTCAGCGTCAAAACCGGCAGCCGGACGCTGCGCGACGCCATCAACGACGCCATGCGCGACTGGATGGCGACGGTGCGGACGACCCACTACATCCTCGGCAGCGTCGTCGGCCCGCACCCGTTTCCGATGATCGTGCGCGACTTCCAGTCGGTCATCGGCATCGAGACGAAAGCGCAATGTCTGGAACAGGTCGGCCGGCTGCCGGATGTGGTCGTCGCCTGCGTCGGCGGCGGGAGCAACGCGGCCGGCATGTTCCATCCGTTTGTCGCCGACGCCGCGGTGCAACTGGTCGGCGTCGAGGCCGGCGGCCGCGGTCCGACGCCCGGCGACCACGCGGCGACACTCGGCCAGGGCCAGCCTGGCGTGCTGCACGGCACCTTCAGCTACGTCCTTCAGGATGCCGACGGCCAAACCGCCGCGGTGCATTCGGTCTCGGCCGGCCTCGATTACCCCGGAGTCGGCCCCGAACACAGTCACTGGAAGGACAGCGCCCGTGTGCGCTACACCAGCATTGTCGATAAGGAAGCCCTGGAAGGCTTCTACCTTTGCTCGCGCCTGGAGGGCATCTTGCCGGCGCTGGAGACGGCTCACGCTGTCGTCGAGGCAATGCGCATCGCGGCCAAACGGTCGCACGACGATGTCGTCGTCGTCTGCTTCAGCGGCCGCGGCGACAAGGACTGTCACGAGGTGGCGCAATTGAGCGGCGCGGTGATTTGACACCATTCCGTGAGCCCGCAGCGCAAGCAAGGGCGAGTCCTTGCTTGCGCTGCGGGCTCATGCAATTCGCTGTGATTCCCATGAACCCCATCGACACTCTGTTTCAGCGCCTGCGGTCCGAGAAGCGCAAGGCGTTCATCCCATTCCTGACAGCCGGCGATCCCGACATCGACGCGACCGTGCGCCTGGCCCGCGCCCTTGCCGACGCCGGGGCTTCGCTACTGGAGATCGGCTTCCCCTACAGCGATCCGATCGCTGACGGCCCCGTCATCCAGGCATCGTACACGCGCGCCCTCGACCGCGGCCTGCGCCTCGACGACGTGTTTGCCTGCGCCCGCCGCATCGCCGACGCGCCGGAGTTCGCGAACGGCGTCGTGCCATTGGCGGCGATGACCTCGTTCAGCCTCATCCATCGGCGCGGCCCGGAGAGGTTTCTCGACCAGGCGAAGGCGGCGGGCTTCTCCGGGGCCATCGTGCCGGACCTGCCGTATGAGGAATCGGCCAACCTCGGCCGGCTGGCCGCGGCGCGCGCTTTCAAGTTAATCCAGCTTGTGACGCCGACGACGCCTCGGCCGCGCGCCGCCGAGATCGTCAAGAGTTCGACCGGCTTCCTCTACTGCGTCAGTGTCGCGGGCATCACCGGCGAGCGCGACCGGCTGCCCGACGAGTTGCTCGAACAGCTTGCCTGGCTGCGCAAACAGACCGAGTTGCCGCTGTGCGTCGGCTTCGGCGTGAGCCGGCCGGAACATGTGCGCACGCTGCGCGAAATCGCGGACGGCGTGATTGTGGGCAGCGCCCTGGTGCGGAAGCTGGAGCAGACGGGATCGAAGTCGATGGACGTGATTGTCAACGAGGTGGCGGAGCTGGCGCGAGAGTTGGTTGGGGCGCTAAACGGTTAAGTTCGCCGCTTGCGGCTTAGCGGCGTGCGCCCGCTAAGCCGCAAGCGGCGAATCACTTCTTCTTCAGCGCCGCCTCCACGTCCCACACGCGAATCATCTTGTCGTCCCCGCCCGAGGCCAACGTCTTGCCGTCGGCGCTGAGCGCCACGGCCCGAACCTGATCGGTGTGGCCGTGCAACACCGCCAGTTCCTTTCCGGTCAGCGCGTCCCACAGCCGCACGGTCTTGTCGCGGCTGGCGGTCGCCACGAGCTTGCCGTCGGCCGTCACCGCGACGGCGACCACCACGTCGCGATGACCCTTGAGAGTGAGCTTTTCCTTCGCGGCGAGGGCATCCCACACCTTCGCCATACCATCCTCGCCCCCGGAAACCAGCGTCTTGCCGTCGGCCGAGTAGGCGAGCGACGTAACCGGTTTGGCGTGCGCGGCGAGCGTCGCCCGCGCCTTGGCGCTGGCCAGATCCCAGAGGATGATCTCGCCGGGAGACTTGAGCTTGCCGCCGCCCGAGGCCAGCGTCTTGCCGTCCGGACTGAACGCCACGCCCCACACGTCGAACGGGTGGCCGGGGAGCGACTTCGTTTCCTTCGCCGTCGCCACGTCCCACAGCTTCAGCTCGCCAGGTGTCAACCCTTTTCCCGAAGGCGCGCCGAGTTCCTCGAAGCCCTGGCAGCCGCTCGCCAGCGTCTTGCCGTCCGGCGAAAAGGCGACGCAGGTCGCTTCGCGCGGATGGGCCTGCAATGTCGTTTTCTCCTTGGCGGCGTCCACGTCCCACAGCTTGACGGTTCGGTCAAACCCGGCCGAGGCCAGGGTCTTGCCGTCGGGAGAGAAGGCGACGCACTCGACCCAGTTGGAGTGGCCGGTCAGCGTCGTTTTCGTCTGGCCAGTCGCCACGTCCCAGAGCTTGACCGACTTGTCGTGACTGGCGGAGGCGAGCGTCTTGCCGTCGGGAGAGAAGGCGAGGAACGTGACCGATTCGGTGTGCCCGGCGAGCGGCGGTCGTTCCTTGTCCTTCGGCTGGTCGGCGCGAACGAAGGATGCGACGGCGACGATTATTATCAGGAACGGCGCGCGCATGGGAGCCTCCGACGCCGCTTGCGGCTTAGCGGGGTGATCCGCTAAGCCGCAAGCGGCAATACAGGTCAGCGCCGCGACGCCGGCCACAGCTCGGAACCGTAACGCGCCGCGCCTTCTAAATCTTCCTCGATCCGCAGCAGTTGATTGTACTTCGCGATGCGATCGGTGCGGCTGGCGGACCCCGTCTTGATCTGGCCGGCGTTCGTCGCCACCGCGATGTCGGCGATGGTCACGTCCTCCGTCTCGCCGCTGCGATGGCTGATGATCGTCGTGAAGCCGTTGCGACGGGCCAATTCGATCGCGTCCAGCGTCTCGGTCAGCGTGCCGATCTGATTGACCTTGATGAGGATGCTATTCGCGGCTTTCTTGGCGATGCCCTCGGCCAGGCGCTTCGTGTTGGTCACGAACAGGTCGTCGCCCACCAGCTGCACCTTGTCGCCCAGCTCGCGTGTCAGTTTCTGCCAGCCGTCCCAGTCGTCCTCGGCCAGGCCGTCCTCGATGCTGCGGATCGGCCACTTGGCGCACAGCTTCTTCCACAGGTCAATCATCTCGTCGCTGGACACGACCCGATCGGGCGCGCTCTTGAAGAAGTTGTAGCCGGTCTTGCCCTTCTTCTTGGCCTCTTCCCACAGCTCCGTCGTGGCGGGGTCGAGCGCGAAGACGATCTGCTCGCCCAGTTTATAGCCGGCGGACTCGACGGCCGTGGCGATGATCTCCAGCGCCTCGTCGCTGCTCTTCACGTCGGGAGCGAAACCGCCCTCGTCGCCGACGGCGGTATTGAGGTGCTTGTCGTGCAGCACCTTTTTGAGACTGTGGAAGATCTCGGCTCCCATGCGCAGCGCCTCGCGGAACGAGGGAGCGCCGAGCGGCATGACCATGAATTCCTGGAAATCGACGTTGTTATCCGCGTGCTTGCCGCCGTTGAGGATGTTCATCATCGGCACGGGCAGGTAGCGGGCGTTGGTGCCGCCCAGGTAGCGATACAGCGGCAGGTTCGTCGAGCGGGCGGCGGCGTGGGCGACCGCCAGCGAGACGCCGAGCAGGGCGTTGGCGCCGAGCTTTTCCTTGTTGGGCGTGCCGTCGAGGTCGATGAGGGCGGCGTCGATGGCAGCCTGCTCCGTGGCCTCGTGGCCGTGCAGGTTCGGGCCGATGACCTCGTTGACGTTCTTGACGGCGGTCAGGACGCCCTTGCCGAGATAGCGCTTCTTGTCGCCGTCGCGCAGCTCGTTGGCCTCGTGGGCGCCGGTACTGGCGCCGCTGGGGACGGCGGCCCGTCCGCTAGAACCGTCGCCGAGGATGACTTCGACTTCGACGGTCGGATTGCCGCGGCTGTCAAGGATTTCGCGGGCGTGAATGGCTTCGATCGTACTCATCAGCGGGAGCGCTCCCTGGCGTCAAAGAGATGGGCGTCTGGTGCTGATGGGATACGCGCGGAGAGGCGGAAATCAAGAGAAAAATGCAGAAGGCAGAATGCAGAAGTCAGAATGAAAACCATTCATTCTGACTTCTGCATTCTGCATTTGGAGAAATTGGAACCCCGGCGTGAGGGTGTCATCGCAGTGTGGTCTCTCCGGTGGGGACACGGGTGGGGTCGCGTGGTGCGGAGGAGACCGGTGGGGAGCAAGCCGGGGTTCCAGGTCGGCCGTCGGACAGAGCCTTCGAAGGGCCGGGGTCAGGGCGGGTCGAAGGCCGTCGTCGGCGTGCGGGCCGCAACGGGGGAAGCAGGGGGGGGGCATTGCGGTGGTCCGCAGCCGGCGTCGTCCGCACGGCTGAAGGCTTCTTAGAGGCAGATTCCTGTTGACACCCCTACTATCGGCGACGGCGTCGAGTGGCTTGAAGCCGCTCTTCACAATTCTCCAGCTAGACTGTGGAGGACTAGCGGCTTTCCGGAGTTGCGCCGTTTGCCCAGGGAAAGCGCCATCCACCAAATTGCCCATTTTGCCCAAAATGCCTTTGACTCCAGAGTGGTCAGCGCTTACCGTCAAGGAGGGTTATGCGTTCAATGCCTCTCAAGCGGGGCAAGACTTGCGGTGCTCGGTCCTCCCAAGCGACCGATTGTGCCGCGAAAACAGGACGGAGGTAAACACGATGTACAGTTTCGTTCTGGCGACGATGTTGACAACCGGTAGCGCCGCGCCGGCGTCATGCTGGGGTTGCCACGGCTGTTACGGCTGCGGGGGTAACGCGTTCAGCTGCTACGGCTGCTACGGTTACAGTAGCTGCTATGGCTGCTACGGCTGTAGTGGCTACTACGGTTGCAGCGGCTGCTACGGCTGTTACGGCAGCGGTTACGGCTGTTACGGGAGTGGTTACGGCGGTTGCTACGGCTGTTACGGCTCGCGCGTCGTGGTGGTGGCTCCCGCCGTGGAGCCGACGAAGCCGGCCCCGCCGGTCATGCGGAAGGCGACCGAACTCCGTCAGGAGGATGCACCAGCCCCGGCGCGCGTCACCCTCGTCATTCCGGACGGTGCCCGCCTGTTCGTCAACGACGTGGCGGTCGAGGTGAATCCGGCGGCTCGCACGTTCGAGACGCCGCAGCTGGAGCCGGGACGGCTCTATCACTATGTCTTCCGGGCCGAGATGCCGGGAGACGGCCAGATGATAAAAGACGTTCAGCGCGTCGAGGTGGCTGCGGGGAAGCAGGTGACGGTGGAGTTCAAGGGATTGCCGACGGTCGTAGGGACGCGACGTTGAGAAGAGAGAGGGGCCGTCGCCTCGACTTCCAGTCGAGACGACGGCTCACGCCAACGGACGCCGCTTCTCTGTCCGGGCCTCCTCTCTCCACTGTAAGACCGGCCCGGAACGTGGGACTTGCGCAAAACG
>JBBQPD010000123.1:0-10638 GCA_038331535.1 Gemmatales bacterium
AGAGGCCCGCACAGTTCGTGGACGAGGTGGGGCAGTTGTTCCTCGGCCAGCGGCTGGCGTGCGCCCAGTGCCACCATCATCCCTTTGAGAAGTGGAGCCAGGACGATTTCTGGGGATTGGCCGCCTACTTCGGCCGCTTCGGCCGCAAGTATGTCGAGGGGCCCGATCTCCCCCGAATCGTCGTGAGCCGGGTCCATCAAGCCAATCCGCAGGCCATCTTCGTGGTCCCGACCGGCGACGTGATCAACCCGCGGACTAGGAAGCCGGCCGTCATGAAACCGCTCGACGGCCAGCCCGTATCCGTGCCGTCGGAGGAGGATCCGCGGCACAAGCTGGTCGATTGGATGGTCGATGCCGGGAACCCCTTCTTCGCGCGGGCCGTGGCCAATCGCTACTGGGCCCACTTCCTCGGCCGTGGCCTGGTTGAACCCATCGACGACATGCGCGCGACCAATCCGCCGACCAACCCCGAGCTGCTCGACGCCCTGGCCAACGACCTGATCGAGCACAAGTACAGCCTCAAGCAGCTTATCCGAACGATCTGCAAGAGCCGGACTTACCAGCTCAGTTCGATCCCCAATGAGTTCAACAAGCAAGACAAGCAGACGTACGCGCGCTATTACCCGCGGCGCCTGATCGCCGAGGTGCTCTTCGATGCGGTGGGCCAGGTTACGGATAGCCCGACGATTTTTGAAAGTCGGCCGCCCTTGCCCCCTCGGCGCATTTCGCGGGCCATCATGCTGCCGGATGACACTTTTGGATTCTCGTACTTCCTCGATGTCTTCGGCCGGCCGGATCGGATCACCGCTTGCGAGTGCGAGCGCTCCTCCGAAGCGACCCTGGCCCAGGTACTCCACTTGCTGAACGCGAATGAAGTGCAGGACAAGATTGCACGAGTCGGAGGTCGTGCCGACCAACTCGCCCGGGATGGGCGGCCGGATGCCGAAAAAGTGGCGGAGCTGTTCTTGTGGTTCTACGGCCGTAAGCCGTCGCCCGCTCAGCTGAAGCTCGCTTTGGCGGACATCGCGGACAACGCCCCGAATAAGAAGCTCGCTTACGAGAACATCATCTGGGCACTGCTCAACACCAAAGAGTTTCTCTTCAATCACTAAACGGCGGCTCCCAGGGATTTGCGCGCCGCCTCTTCACAGTGGTCCTGGGACACGCATCGATACTAAGGCCAAAGTGGCTTTCATCAGGAAAAGACCGGACACACTGTGCCTGCCAGCACAAGCCATTCTCAACGAAGGAGTGTTCCACGCTATGTTCCTCTCCAAAGTCAAAACCTCGGGGGCCTTCGTTCTCGGGCTGGCGTTGCTCCTTGGGGCCGCTGACTTGTTCATCTCCCCAGTCCCGGCCGCGAAAGACCACACGGAGGAAAGGCAGCCGCTGCGCCCGGACCCCGTATGGTCAAAATAGTCAGCCGAGCCGAAAGCGAGCGGAAAACAGAGTCCAGAATGCTCGCCGGCGAAAAAGTCGGCTTAACGGAAGTGGTTGAATGAGGTACTGGGGGCGTGGATATGCCTGCCGATTCCTCATCGGGTTGGGATCGACTGGCGTTTGGAATGGCGCACGGCCTCGAACTCAGGCCGCTTTGCGGTGGTAGTACTTAAGAAGCCCGCCCAAGCGCTCGCGGCAGGCGATGACTCCAACCTGCTGGCCGACCTCTGGCCCCGGTTGCAAAATCTGGTGATCAAATCCTTGGTGCGCTCGTTCGCCATGATAATGCAGTAAGAATTCGGTCGTCGCGTTACGCAGGGCCGACTCGCCGAACAAGATGAGGCGTGACAGCGCTTCTTCCTTGAGCGATCGGAAAAAGCGTTCCAGATGGGCATTGCAATTCGGGCTCTGCGGCGGCAATAGCACCGGTTTCACATCGGCAGTTATCAGAATCGCCTGGAAGTTCGCTGTGAACTTGGTGTCGCGGTCCAGCAGCACATAACGAATAGGCGCACGCAGAAAACCATCGAAGGCGTCGGTAAGATTGCGCGCCATTTGCGCTAACCACGCGCCGCCTGGGTTGGGTGTGCAACCGAGGAACCGGACCTGTCGCTCGGCCAACCGCATGGCCAACAGCAGGTAGTATGTGATCAGCCCGCTTTTGGTCCATACTGCCACGGTCGTGAAATCGAGCGCTGCCAGTTGCTCCCAGTGCGCCATGAGGAACGTCGACCACGTGGTGGTTTGTTTGCGGCTTCGGGCCGGTTCGATGCCATGCCCCTGCAAAAGGTTGCCGACGGTTTGGACGGACACCCTGTGCCCGACATTGGCCAGTGCGTCGGCGCTGCGGTTGTAGCCCCAGGTCGGATTGTCTCTGGCACACTGGAGGATGAGAACGACGACTTCTTGCGGCGTTGCCGGCCGGTCCATGGCGCCACGCTTGTCGCGGAGCGCGGACCGCTAAGCGCCAAAGAATTGACACTTTGTGCTGCTCATTTGGCGTTTTCGGTAAGCCCACCTCTCGAATACAGCCTGTTACCGATCAACGAATCACGGAATTACAGTATTCTAGCGGTTTTTTTCGACAAGGGTATCTCGTAGCGTCCTAATCCATCGTCAATTCAGCCGTCGTTCACTTCTCGAATCGGCTCACGATGAGTGAGACGTTCTGTCCGCCAAAGCCGAAACTGTTGCTCAACACATGGCGGACCTTCTTCTCCCGGGCGACATTCGGGACGAAATCGAGATCGCACTCAGGGTCGGGCGTCTCGTAGTTGATCGTGGGTGGTAGCACGCCGTGACGCAGCACCTCGACGCAGGTGATCAGTTCGACGGCTCCTGCGGCGCCGATGAGATGGCCGAGCATGCTCTTCGTGCTCGACACCGGCGTGCTGGCGGCGGCGGCGCCCAAGACCGTCTTGATCGCCAACGTCTCGACGCGGTCATTCGCCTGAGTGCTGGTACCGTGGGCGTTAATGTAGCCGATGTCGTCGGGATTCAGACTGGCGTTGGCAAGCGCGGCACGCATGCAGGCGATGGCGCCGCGTCCCTCAGGATGGCAGTCCGTGACGCGATAGGCGTCGGCTGTTGAACCGTAGCCAGTCAGTTCAGCGTGTATCGTCGCGCCGCGCCGCTTCGCGTGTTCCAGCTCCTCCAGCACGAGCATCCCGGAGCCTTCCCCAATAACGAAGCCGTCGCGTGTCCTGTCGAACGGGCGCGATGCTTGTTGCGGACAATCGTTGCGCGTCGATAGTGCCGTCAGCAAGTTGAAGCCGGTGACGCCGAAGGGATGAATCATGCAGTGCGAACCGCCGCTGAGTATGACGTCGGCGTCACCGTGGCGGATCAACTCCGTCGCTTCGCCGAGCGCCTGACTGCCGGCGGCGCACGCGGTCAGACAGTTGTAATTTGGACCCTCGAGAGCGAAATAGTCCGCGAGGTGAGCGGTCGTCGTGTGCAACTCCTGCTCGAATTCGCGGCCCGCATGATAGCCGGCAAGTCCGCCGATGGCGAAGGCGATGGGATCGAGGGCGCGTTTCTCAGGGTCATAGCTGCGCCCGACCAGCGCGACGACGTGGGGGTAATCCTGAATGCCTTCGCCGGCGCCGGTGTAGACGCCGTAGCGCGAGCGGTCGCCGTGCGCCGCGTCGAGCAGACCGGCGTCCTCCAGGGCGAGTTTGGCGGCGGCGGCGGCGAAGCGACTGTTTAGGCCCGCATCCTTCCAACGCTCGACGTCCCGAACGTAGCGGCCGAGATCGAAGTCTCGCACCTCGGCCGCGAAGCGCGTCGGTAACGAACTCGCATCAAACGATGTGATCGGCCCGACGCCGCTACGGCCCGCAAGTTGATTGCGATACAGAACATCGACGCGGTCCCCCAGCGGAGTAACGACGCCCATACCCGTGATTACCACACGTCGACGCATGATGGTTGTCCTGGCAGTTAGCGGCTCACTGGCTACTCTCGCCGAAACCGCTAGCGGCGATGACCACTGCCGCACACTGTCCCAAGTCCGTGCGTGCGATCTTAAGGAAGTATGGCTGCAGAATCGGGCGCGGCTCGCGCACGACCTTCAGCGGACAATCCGGATCGCCTTCTTCGTAATTGAGAGTTGCCGGCAGCACGCCGTCTGCCAACGCCAGCAGCGACACGGCCAACTCGACGGCGCTGCCGCCGGCGCCGAGATCTCCGATGTAACTCTTCGCGGCAAAAACCGGTACCGAAGTGCCCAGCGCCGCACACAGCCCGCGCGCCTCACGAGCATCGCCAGCGCGCGTCGAGTCGCCATGAGCGTTGACGTGATCCAACTCGTCCGGGTGAATCTCGGCCTCGGCCAGCGCTTTCTGCACGGCACGCGCGACGCCCATGCCGTCGCCGCCGCGGTCGAACGCGGCACCGAAGCCAATCACTTCGCCGTGTATGCGAGCGCCGCGCCGTAGTGCGTGTTTCATCTCCTCCAGCACGAACATCGCGCCGCCCTCGCCGAGAACAAGACCGTCGCGCGCTCGGTCGAACGGCCGGCATGCCTTCTCCGGCGTCTCATTGCGCTGAGACAGAGTGTGGAACTTGAACTGGCGAACGATGCTGACGGGGTTGACGCGCGTGTCCGCTCCGCCGACGAGGAAAACATCGGCGCCGCCGCGTTCCAAGATGCGATACGCCTCCCCCAGCGCCAGTAGGCTCGCTGCCTCGGTTTGCGTGATGGTATTGTTCGGCCCCTGCGCGTTGTACGAGATCGACACATGACACGCCAGCATGTTCGGAACGTATTTGAGCATCCACGTCGGCGGAATGAGCGGCAGGCCCAACTCGCCCCACTTCAGCACATCGGCGGCACCGGCGGCGTCGCGACCGACTCGCGACGCGGGGCCGAGGTCGCCAGGGTCGCTGGGAATGGTGCCGGCCCCGATCTCGACACCGAAGCGCGTCGGATCGAGCGTCGCCGGATCGAGGCCGGCGTCGTCCAGCGCCAGTTTCGCCGCCGCCACGGCAAACTGAATCGTACGCGGCATCATACTGAGACGCTTGCGATCTTTTTTGTCGAGATATTGGCGCGCGTCGAAGCCAACAACTTCACCGGCGAAACGTACTGGGAAAGCGGAGGCGTCGAAGGAGTGAATGGGGCCGATGCCATTGCGGCCCTCGCGCAGTGCCGCCCGGATCGTCGGGAGGTCGAGTCCGAGTGGTGTGATCGCGCCGATCCCGGTGAGAACGGCGCGACGGCGCGGCACAGCCATGACGGTCTCCGTTTCCGTCTAACCATGTGAATGGTCGGTGGCGACGTGCTCGACACCGAGGCACGCCGGCGCGGAGCAGCAGTCAACGGGAGCCGAAATGCCGCGATAAATCCGTTCGATGCGTTCGCGGTTCAGACCGAGAACGCGGTCGAAGCGGCTCAGTTTCAGCCCTTCGATTCCGGTCTTGTAACTGGCAAGGCCGTGCAAGATGTCCATGTCGAGACGAATCTCCTTGTCGAGATGCTTGCGCAGCAGCCAGCGGAACAGGCGCAGCCCGCCTGCGGGGCCGGGCCAACTCGACTTCGCATAGGCGAATGTCGTCAACTCCGTTTCGGTATCGTCGATCGGTGTGAAGAAGATGTACAACCGCCAGCGCACCTTCGACTCGGTGCCGGTCGCCGGAGCGCTCCACAAATGATCGTACACCGAATACACCGGTGAAAAGTACGTCGTCCAGTCGTCGTCGAACTGGTAGCCTTTGCGAATGCCGAGCAGGAAGTTAGAAAGGATGCCGAGGTTCTTCGGCGGGCCGTGGTTGATGACGCGCACGGTCGAATCCGTGGTCTCGAAGCGGACCGTCACCTCTGCCATGCGCTCGAGGTCGTAGCCGAAGACGGCGTGCGTCGTGGGCGTGTGCTCGATCTCGCAGAAGTTGTCGAGCACTAGTTCCAGCGGCGCCTTGACTCGATGCTGGAGCGTGCAGATGGGGAAATAGCCGGCGATGTCAAACGGCGGGAAGACGGGATTAGAATCGGCCGACTTCACCCAGACGACGCCGTGCGCTTCCGCCGCTGCATACATCGTCGCACAGGCGTGCATCTTGGGAGTGCTGGGGCTTTCGCCCTGACCGTTCGCGTCGAACGTCCAGCCGTGGTAGCGGCAGCGCAACTTGTCGCCCTCGACCTTGCCCAGGCTTAGGCGCATGCGCCGATGGGGGCACTCATCCGCGAAGGCGACGGGCGGGCCGGAACTGGGTCGGTACAGAACGATGGGCTGGCTGGCCAGGCGAATACCGACGGGCTTGGCGCGCAGGTGCTTGCTCAGCAAGACCGGATGCCAGTGATCGATCATGCCCATCAGCGGCTCCCTGAAACCCGCAGTCGGGGCCGCGGGTTCCCTTCCACGGACTCGTCCTCGCAGTTCCGCTCCTTCTCCTGGTGCTTGGAGGCCGTCAAACTTCGCTTGATGAGTGGGCGAGACACGCTTGCCTCGCTGGGGGTGCGACAAAAGTGTCGCACCCACCCGTCAAAGGAAGATAGACGACCCACAGGGCACCTCACGCCCTCGTCATTTCATGGACATGGCTATGCTTTCGCGCGGCGACGTCCGGCGGCGCAGTTCGCGCTTATCGACCTTGAGCGCAGCCAGCGCCGGTTCGTAAACGTCGTAGAGAAACTGCTCGTCGTCGAAGAGACGTAACTGCCTGATATCTTCCATGCGTTGTCGCGAGTCGGCGAGCAGGTGCAAGGCCGGCATCTTGAAGGTGTTGGCGACGCGGCGCAGTTGCTCCAGGGTAGCGGGCCGGTCGTATTCCAGATACAGGCTGACGAGCTTGCGGAAGAAGTCGTAGTGAGCGCGTTCGTCGATGGCGACGAGCGACAGAGCGCGTTCGAGGGCCGGGTCGCCGCCTTCGGCCTGCACGTACTTGCGCAGGTTGACATAGGTCACCCAGGTCGCCAGTTCCTGGAACGTCGTGTAAACGACCATGCCGATGGCGTCGTCGTAGGGCAGGTTCCACTCGTGCGAGAAGACCTCGCGTTCCATGTCGGCCATCTGCTCGTCGGAACGCATGCCCGACTTGAGCAACCAATCGCCGAAGGCCATCGAGTGCTTGCACTCCTCGTAGCCCCAGTTGGCGAGCATCCAGGCGCGGCCGCGATTGGCCCGCACCTGCGGAATCAGTTTGCTGAGGTAGTCGGGCAGATACAGTTCGACGGCGCAGAACGATTCGAGGACGTCGCCGATGGCTGCCGGCAGCGACCGATTGCACTGCTCCCACGGGATGTCGAGCGCGATGTTCCAGCGCCGCTTTTTCTCGGCCCGATCGAAGTAGTCGCGAAAAAGCCGATAGATCTGGGCGTGAAATTCGGACGATTCCGGTATCGGCGTCATGGATCTCGACCTTCTTCTCACGGCCCATCCGCTGGGGCGGTGAGCATTACTTCTTGTCATCAAGTATGTTATGCTGGCCAGGCCGATCCGGCAATCGAACAGAAAACCGCTGCTCCGCCTTGTGGGGTGTGGCAATTCGGTCGGGAGTCAGACAGCGAGGCATGGCTGCATCTCCCAATAGGTGTGCCACGCGCCGCTTTGCTCCAGTGTTTCCCCTGCGCATCCCATGCCCTTGCACCGTGATGTCGTCGCCTTGCACATCGACACCGTCGACGTATTATCGAACTGCTGGCCCAACAGCTGTAACTTCGGTGTTGTCCTTCGATTGTTGCACGCCCTCACGTAGTCCCGCGCATTTCGCGTTTTGGCGCTGAAAGGCCGCAGTTATCCAGGCGCGCAAACCGGCCAGGAGAATACCCAAATATCAAACGACCGCGTTTTCCTGCTGAGCGCTCCGGCTCCCATAGTACAAGCGTGTTAAGCGCTCTCGATTCAGGCCAAGTACGCGATCGAAGCGTCCTAACTTGGTGCCTGCCAGATCCGGGGATTTATCGGCGAGGTTTTCCAGCAGCCAGCGATCTTCGTTGATGGTGTTGGTCATCTCACGAAGCATGTACCGGCCCATTAACGGAACGCCTCCACCAGGAAGCGGCCAGCGCGAGCGTGCCGCGCCGAAAGTGATGAGTCGGGTCGTGCCTTCATCCTCGGGCACAAAGAAGTGATGAAGTCGATAGCGAGCCATGCCGCCAGGGCCGCCAGCCGGATCGGTCCAGTAGTGCTCGACAACGGATCGGGGCGGATCGTAACGCAGTGTGTAATCCGAGTGAAAGAGAAATCGTCGGCGAAACCTGAGTGCAAGCCGGGTCATGAAGGGCGGAGTCTTCGCTGGCCCGACGTTGCAGACACGTACGGCGTCCACCGACGGCTCGAAAGTAACCAGGGCCTCGTGGCTGCGCTCAGGATCGAAGCCGAAAGCGGGGTGCATGCACACGGTATGTTCAACTTCGCTGAAATTATCCATGACGAGCGCCAAGGGCGCCTGAATGCGGTGGATGGTTACGCCCACCGAAACATATCCCGCATTGTCTATTTCCGGTAAAGGAGTGACTGGCCCCACCGCTTTGACCCAGATGACACCGTGTGCCTCTTGGCAAGCGAAATTTTCGGTCGAGGCGTGCAATTTGGGGGTGCCTGGACTTTCACCTTGGCCTGCGCCATCGAAACTCCAGCCGTGATAGGGACAGACGAGTCGGCCGTTCGCGACTTTTCCCAGACTCAGTCGCATATGTCGATGCGGACAGGTGTCCTCCACGGCGGCGACCTGACCTGGACCCGGTCGAAATAGCGCCAAGGAACGACCGGTCAAACGGCAGGCGATCGGCCGATCCAGAGGGAGGTCACGGCTGCGACAGATGGGATGCCAGAATTGGAGCATGAACCTTCCCCTGGATTTTGTAGCGATCCACTCGACAGTTCTGCCAAGTCGTTTCTGACACGGGATTGTGAGAATTATCTCGGGCCGTCAGTGGAGCAACTACCGTGCCGGCTCACGAATCGTCCTGCGCCGTTAGATTGTACTTTACGGTTTTATCACCGGAATGAAGCCGGAGTTGTCTCGGCTTCGCAGCTGAACTCCCGTTTCGGGCGGTCGCGGACAACCACCGCCGTTGAGCAGGTGAGTCGCGAGATGCTTCGTAAGCGTCCCGCGCCACCTGGCAACCGTGCGGCCCCGCACCCCCCACCACTAGCGGACCGCAACGTCTCACTCGTTACGGTCTGCTTGCCCGCGGGGTTGGCTGTGCATCCCTTTCCATCAGAAACTTCAGCAGTATCCTTAACCTCCACTGTCGCTCAGACTATCACTGGCTGGAACGACAGTTGCCAGGTGGGACTTGCATTCACGGAAGTTCGGCGCTGGACACGGCGCACACCGACATGATCGACTCATCGGCGCAGTCGTCGGTATTGGAGAGCGCGGGGTGCCCTAGCACTGGAATCGCAGCGGCGGTTGTACACAGCGCGCCTTTGCGCGTCAGAATCAACAACGGACCTGTCATGAATCTGCCCGATCAGGTTAGCCAGAAGACGTGCGACGAGAACTTGTCGTACCGAACAGATCAGGGTTCCGCAATCGCCTCTCAGAAACGAGTGCTGGAAGATCTGTTCGCCGGCGTGAGTCCGCGCCAGTTCGACGTCCGATTCTGGGAGGGAACGATCTGGCGCGGCGAGACGGAATCGCCGCGCTTCACGCTCGTGCTCAAGCATCCGGGGTCCGTGCGGAGCATGTTCTGGCCGCCCGGCCCCCGCGCATTAAACGTGGCCTATGTGTACGACGATATCGACATCGAGGGCGACATGCTCGCTCTGCCGGAATGGTGCAATCTGGAGACCATCGTGTCCGCGTGGTCCCTGCCCAAGCGGTTGTCACTTGCCTGGCGCCTGTGGCGTCTACCACGAATCCAACGGCCACGGCAGGGGCGGCAGGAAGCGCGCCTGAGCGGCAGGCGCCACTCGCGACAGAGGGATTTGGAAGCGATCCGGTATCACTACGACCTGCCGGACGTTGTCTTCGAGAAGATCCTCGATCCGTACATGCAGTACACCACTGGTGTGTTCGACTCGCCCGACGAGAGTCTGAATGCCGCCCAGGATCGCAAATTGGATCTGATCTGTCGCAAGCTGCGCCTGCGCCACAATGATCGCCTACTGGACATCGGCTGCGGCTGGGGTGGACTGGCTATGTTCGCCGCGAAGAACTACGGAGCGCGCGTGGTCGGGGTGACGCTGAGCAAACCCCAGGTGGAATGGGCGCGTAATCACATTAGAACTGCCGGCCTGGAGGACCGTTGCCGCATCGAGTTAATCGATTACCGCGACCTGCACGAGGTCGAGCCATTCGACCGGATCACGACGATCGAGGTTTCCGAGCACTTCGGCGCAGCGCAGTTCCCGACCTACTTTGACAAGTGCTGGCAGCTGCTTCGGCCGGGCGGCACGATTCTTCACCAGCAGATCACGCTGACAGGGAGGCAAACCATGCCCGCGAGCGTCCGCGATTTCATGGTCCGCTACGTCTTCCCCGACGGCGAAATCTTGCCGATCAGCTTCGCGCTGCATCATGCCGAACAGAGGGGCTTCGAGGTGCGCGACGTGGAAGGCTTCCGCGAGCATTACTCGCTGACGCTGCGGCGCTGGCTGGCGAACCTCGAGGCGCATGAACAGGAATTGACGGCGGCCACGGATGAGGCGACGTACCGCGTCTTCCGCCTCTACTTTGCCGGAGCTGCGTACGGGTTCGACCAAAACGTGTTCAACCTGCATCAAGCGGTGTTGGTCAAGCCCGACGAAG